>NZ_JBFGYP010000009.1:0-46529 GCF_041587335.1 Halobacteriovorax sp. | reverse complement strand
TAAAAGTTACGGTCATTCCCCCCTCTTGTATTGCAACTCCATTGGAGTCTTTTGCAATGAAGGTTATATTTGTCTCTTCTCCGATATAGAGATCAGTCTTATTAATTTTTATTATTGAATCAACCGCTGAAATGTCACTATTAGAAGGCTCGGTTGGATCCGTGGTTGGAGTCTCGTTAAATCTCCCTTGATCCTTTACTTCAACCACTTCCTTAGCAGCATTACAAGAAGTTAAAAGCACCAAAAGTAGGCCTGTAATTAATGTGGTACAAAACTTGTAGAACATTTTTTTTACACCTAACAACAGCCTAGATTTATTTCTAAGCATAGAGTAACTGACCTATCGGAATTATTTTTTAAATTAAGAAAAATTAACTTTAGAAATTATAAAAGTTGTAGAAAATGCCGGTTTCAATAGAGAAAAGACCAAACTTTGAACTACGGTGATAGTAGTTAAAGTCAACTATGTAGCTCAAATTAGGAAGAAATAGACTTCCATGAAAACCTCCGCCTACAAATAAACTAAATGAATCACCAGCTATAGAGTTTTTATTGAGAGTGGCTGTAGAGTTTGTAGTATAAGAGATATCAACACTGTGCTTAACAATACCAAAGTTAGCATGAGTAAAACGACTCAAATCAAGTCTACTCCCAAGTGTTATTAAATTATCAGTGATCAAAATATCATAAGTACCGCTGGCAGTAGTATGAATATTTTCAATTTCAAGTGATCTATAAGTTAACTCAAGAGAGAGTTTATTGATCTTTGTACCAATGACAAAGTATGGGTCAACTCCGTCTCCACCATTCCAAAAATCGATATCAGAAGATAAGACATTATAAGTATACCCTGCTCCACCATATAGGCTTGCTGCATATACACTATGTGAAAAAAGAACGAAAAGAAGTAATAGAAACCTAAGATATTGATTCATTTATTAAGGTTGCAACCTGTTGATCTGCCAGTTCTGATCTGACTGAGCTTTAAATAAAATTCTATCATTTAGCCTATGTTCACCATAGATAAAGAATTCAATCTCAGTTGGATCTACTAAGTAACCACCCCAATTCTCTGGGTATGGAACATCTTTTCCTTGTAACTCTATTGATTTTTCTGCATGAATTCGTAACAAAGTTTCTTTGTCAGAAATCACTTCACTTTGACTTGATATATAAGATGCTATTTGACTATCGCGATCACGACCTTCGAAGTACTTCTTAGAAAGCTCTCGAGACATTTTCTTCACTGTACCAGTAACTCTTACCTGCCTACCTAGGTTCCTCCAAAAGAATGCCATCGAGGCCTTTGGGTTTAAATCTAGATGCTTGGCCTTTGAACTATTATAATTTGTATAAAAGACTAATTGATTATCAATTACACCTTTATAAAGAAGGTATCGAACAGAAACATTGCCCTCATTGTCTGCTGTGGCAAGAGCAAATGCATCTGGGTAAGAATCAAGTTCTTTTGCTTTATCAAACCAGTTTAAAAAGGTTTCAATCGGATTTTTTGAAATATCAAATTTAGTTAAATTTTCCATAGATAAAATATGCCATTTTTAAATCTCTTGGACAAATAAAAAAGGCCCTCATGGGGCCTTTAGGTTATTCATTTAATAAAAAACTTTCTTCTTCTGGAGTAATATCTTCTTCAGACATCATTCTAAGATCCCAAGAGCGATCATTAATCGCACCGTGAGCAAAGCGTAATTCATTATATATATTCGAGAATTTTTGATCTCCAAATTTTAACTTAATATTCTCTGTATCTCTAGCGTGAAGGTCTAGAGTAATAAAGATCTTATCTTCTAGAATATCTTTAGGTAGAAGACTCACTAAGAACCCTACTCCAACTTTTTCAAAAAGGTTATTCTCTCTTAATGAGAGTAACTTTCGAACTCTCTCTTTAGCACCTATTTCAGTATCATTGATTGCTGAATATAATGCTGTTGATATTTTCTTTAAAGATCTTCTTTCAGTTATTCCTAAAATTGTTATTGCTCTCCAAACTCTTCTCCAGGTCCCATGAACTGGTCCAGCAGATAATAACTCTCTTTCTTTATAGAAAGTTAATAGTCTCTTATGAAGTTCATTCTGAGTAATTCCTCTTATACTTTCAAATGCCTCGGCCTTAAAGATAACTTGAAAGAAGCCTCTTGCAGAGTTATGGGCCTCTGTTTCATTGAACTCTGCCCAGTCGATAGTATTATAAACAGACTTAGGGATATTATCCTTAATCAACTGTTTCAACTTAACTTGTTCAGATTGTCTAAAAAACTTATCTTTTAGATCGTATGTAAAACCATAGTCAGAAAAAGTACTTCCAATATCTTCTTCTTTCTCAACGGGAACTAACCCAAAGTATGAAACCTTGATACTTTCCTTGTACTTAAATGGGCTAATACCAATTTTCTTATCTTTAGTTTTAGTATGAATTGGGTAGAAGTAGTAATGTCTCTCACCGTCTGTAGAGTCATAAGAAACTAGATTTTCAGTATATGAGTTATTTCTATCAAAACTCGCAAGAATAAGACCAAGCTTTAACCTAGAATTATCGTAGTCATAGTTATTTGATCCTTTAAAAACTCTTTCAACTCTTTTAGATTTCAAATCTCTATCTTCTTTTGAAAGAACATCTGCTTTTTCATATGAAGAAAGCAGGCTTGACTCTAACTGATTTCCAGAGACAAAGTCTCTAAATATAGAAAGGTCTTTGAATTTATAAGTTGAAGATAAAATTGAGTTATAGGCTTCAATTGCCTTTTCATCATTTAGGTCAAAAATATAATCAATAAGAAATTGAGACCCTTTTCCTTTTCCAAGCCCTACTTTTAGAGCATCTAATTCAAATATTTTTCGTATTTGTTTATCAACAATAGAAACTCCAAATACTTCTAGGTCTGCACCAACCGACACTTCTCCAGCTGTTCCATTTACCTTTTGAGCAATTAGCTTAACTCTCACTTTGTTCTCTTTCATTCTAAAGATGTGGATTAAGAATTTACCTTTAAGCATATAGTAAACTTCAGCCTCAGCATCCAGACCATCTACCTGGTCAAGAAAGCCTGAAGAAGCTCCAAATGCTACAGTCATCTCAGAAGGAATACTCACAAAGTCACCTGGTTCAAGGTACTTTATTGCTCTACTTGCTGAAACAGGTAGTCTATTTAATAAATAAGGTGGAGCTTTTGTTGCTTCCCACTTAGATTGAAATTGTCTTACAAAGTAGACACTTGAATCTCTATCAATATTCAAATAGATAGGAGTTTTGATGACTTCATCAATTATATCACCAGCGCGGACATCTGTTTTCATCTCCCAACGATCTACTCTTGTAAAATAATTCGCAATATACGAAGGCTCTACTTCATATCTATAGCGAGATGAGATGCCTAGACCTTCAAAGAGGTCCACGTCAAATAAATTAACTCTAAATGAGATATCTAGATCTGCAACCTCTGTCCTAACTCTCTCTTGGATATTTGATGGCTTTAAAACATCTCCTAATCCTGCAAAAGCAGTAGAACTAATAGTTGCTTGGATTAATAAGGGTATGATCCACTTTTTCATTTAGGCTCCAGATTCTATTTATTTTGATAGACTATATAATAATTATTTTTCAAATGAGCGATCATTGGAGATTTTACAGCCCCTGTCAATTTATAACCTACTAAAATCACGGCTCAAGGCAACGTAAATTATTCACAGATTATTGATTATAATCAAATAGAGGGCTATATCCTCAGTATGAAAGAACTATTATTATTATTTACACTTCTATTTTCTCAGGCAACTTTTGCTAAGATTGTAAGGATTGAAGTTAAAAAGTCTGCTCGAACAATGGAGTTGATTGATCATAATGATAACGTCTTTAAGACTTACGATATAATGCTTGGTAAAAATCCTATCGGCCCAAAAGAGAAACGCGGCGACAATAAAACACCTGAAGGCGTATATAAAATTGACTGGAGAAACCCTAAGAGTTCTTACTTTCTTAGCTTACACGTCTCTTATCCAAATAGAGATGATATACGTAACTCTCAAGAGCTTGGAGTCGACCCTGGAGACAATATCTTTATACATGGCCTTCCAAATAAGATTCAAAGATTATCAGATGGTGAGCGAAGATTTGCAGAATCCATGCTTTTAAACATGGATTGGACCAACGGATGTATTGCCGTATCTAATAGTGATATGCAAGAAATCTGGGATAATACACCTAATGGCGTTACGCTAGAAATACTTCCTTAGCTTAAGAAGACGCAATGCGCACTCCGTAATTAGCTCATATGAAGAGGTTTTATTGATAAAAAAACCGAATTATAAAGAAAAATACTCGATATTCTTAAATTTTATTTGTACGATACTTCTGCATTCCACAGAAGGATTGACGATATGGAAAACAAAACACAATGCATTAAGAACAAAAAGATTAACTGCTTTACTCTAGAAAACTTCGAAAACCTTGGAAGTATCAATAATTGCCATTTGGCAAAAGCTACTTTCCAAAATTCAAAGATGGATAGTATTAAGGTAAGACACTCTCACCTGACTAAGTCTAATTTACAGAAATGTAATATTAAGAAGGCTTCTTTTCAAAATACAAATTTAGAAAAGTCATCATTTGCTTGGTCTAATTTACAATCGAACCAATTCTTAAGTGACAATATTTCAAATGTGAATTTTCAATTTGTCGACTTATCAAACTCTAGACTTATCAGCTGCAAGGCACAGAAGTCTGACTTTAGATGGTCAAAGCTTATCAACTGTAGGTTTATTGATTGTAATTTGAAAGAAGCAAACTTCTCTAACACAGATCTTCGAAATGTAATATTTGAAGGGTGCAACCTAAAAGGTGCTATGTATAATATAAATACAAGACTTCCTTTTACTAGAGATATGGCAAATAGCTTAGGTATGAACTTTGTAGGTGTTAATTAAGATTCCTTTGGGATCTTAATTGTGAATTCTGCATACTCTCCAACTTCACTTGAAATATCAAGTTCACCTTGGTGGATACCTACTATGATTTCATGACTTAATGAAAGTCCTAGTCCCGTGCCCTCACCTGTAGGTTTAGTGGTAAAGAAAGGGTCAAAGATATCCCTTAAATTCTCTTTATCTATTCCGACTCCATTGTCACGAATAACAATAATAATAGAGTCTATACTTTCGAGAGATGAGATATTAAGAGTTGGTTCATAATTAGAGTCTTCTTTCTCTTTTTTTAAATTCATTGAATAGAAAGCATTTGTAAACATATTGAGAAGAACTCGACCAAACTCTCCCTTGGCAATTAGAAGGCTTGGAAGCTTAGGATCTAACTCTAAGTTAACCCTTGAGTTAAACCCATGGTACTTAGCTTTGATTGCATGATGTGCAAAGTTAACATTGTCCTCGATTAACTGATTAATATTTTCAAGAGACTTTTCAGAATCTTTAGATCTTGAATGATCCAACATTGACCTAATAATAACTTCGGCCCTCTTTCCATGCATATGAATAATACCACTAAACTTTTTCAGCTCTTTGATGGATTCCTTTATTTCGTCAAAGTTAGGGCTAGTGCTATTTAATTCTTCTTCAAGGTCTGTACATGATTCTTTATTGGCATCTGAAAAATTAATTATAAAATTTAAAGGATTATTTAATTCATGAGCAATGCCTGAAGTTAAACTACCTAGAGAGGCAAGTTTCTCTTGGGCAACTAAACGTGTTTGCATATTTTTCAACTCATTGAGGTTTGTATTTAGCTCAACATTCTTTTGCTCTACTTCAGCAGTTCTTTTTTCGACTAGAACCTCTAGCTGTTGCTGATACCTTTTGAGTTCTTTTTCAGCGGCATGTTTTTGAGTAATATCAGAACCGAAACCTATTATCTCAATAATGTCACCCTCTTCATCTCTTCGAAGTAAAGTAGACCAGTTTATAACGATCTCTGTACCCCTCTTTGAAATAAGTGGTAAAATAAAGTCTTTCACCTCAGTAAACTTACTTTCTTCTAAGAACTCTTTTACAAGCTTCTCATTTCCTTCAACACCCAGAGTTTTGAAAAAATCTTTTCCTATGATTTCACTATTTTTAACCCCTGTAATATTAAGTCCAACAGGATTTAGGAAGTTAACAACCCCAGTAGTAGTTAAACCACAAATAATATAAGGACTTCCATTGATTAGCCCATTTGAATAATCTCTCTCTTCAATAATATTTTTTTCACTACGCTTCATTTTATCAACTGAAAGCTTTAAGTGAACTCTCATCTGATTCATTGACTTTGCAAGCTCATCAATTTCATCAAGTTTACTATTTTCTCTATCTATAATGATCGGAGAATCTAAATTCTTAATTCTCAATTGTTTAGCAAATGAGACCAGTGTCATGATTTTCTTAGACACTAAAATATGAATGATATAGAGGATACAAAAAGATACAATAAAAGTTTTTACCGTTTGTGTGATTAAAATGACTAATACTTTATCAAATAACCTAGAAAATAATCCTTCTAGAGTTGCCTGCACATAGAGCGTCCCAATAACAATCACGCTATCGCCACTACGGTACTCAAGAACATACTCCTGCTCAATGATATTTTTTTTCTTATAATCACCTACTTCAGAATAGATTTTAAGATTATTATTTCTTTTTTCTGATATTTTAATATATTGAATATCTTTAAGCTTCTTTATCCCTTTAACTTGAATTGAAATTTGCTCATCATCTAAATTCCACAAACTATTTGATATAGACTGAACGTAACTATCTTTAATTTGCTCTATCGTAGAGTGAATGGCTTTTAACCCAGACTTGTAATCAGTATAAAGCTGCACTCCAGTTCCTAAGAAAGTAAAAAAAGTTGAACAGATTAAAATCCACTTCAACAATTCGAAGGATAAATGTGACTTAGGTTTTTCATTCATTGAATAACTATTCGGATTCTTTACAGAAGATTAAAGAAATAAATGATATTTTTTGAATATATTAAGAAAAATTAATGAAGGATTGATTGAGAAAAAAGCTCAGGATCTTATTTTTTTACCAGAATCCAAACTCCCATCAAAATAAAAGCACTTCCTGATGCATACTTCATCTTTACTGGATCAATATACTTACCTAACAGACTTCCAAAAACAACTCCGAGAGTCCCCGCTAAAGATAAGGCCAAAATAGTTGCAAATAGTACAGAATAAGTAGACTTAGTTTCAGATGCTGCGGCCAAAGCAGCAAACTGAGTCTTATCCCCTATTTCTGCAATAAATATTGTAATAAAAGTTGCACTAAAGACAGACCAATCCACTACTTACTCCGATAAGAAAAAACTTTCTTATGCATTACAGATAATAATAAAACTGAAGATACTCCTATGAATGAACTCATTCCAAGCAGTCCTCCAACTCCATTAAAGTAACTCTTTAGAAAAGATAAAGCAAAAAAATAAACTAAAGTTGCTAATACAAGCTCTAGTCTATTTATCCTATTAGAACTACACATTCCAACAAAAGTTCCTCCAAATAATAAGCTTGGCTCTAACGATTCAAATTCAAGACAAATAAAATAGATACAGATTCCAACGATAGAAGATGCTCGGATTGCCCCAACATAACGTAACTTAGAGAATTCATATGTTACTAATGAAGTAAGTATAGTGAAAATCATTAAAAGATCTCCCTAAATAGCATCAAGGTTAAAAGACTCGAAAACGCTACTGCACCAAGCTTACCACCAAGGCCAATTAAACTTCTCCTAAGAAAGAATAGAATCATTCCACCAATAATACTTATGATGATTAATTCGATCCAAGAATAAAATAATACTGGATCAGTCATTCCAGCAAAGCTTCCACAGTAAATTGCTGCTTGAATCTCTTTATTTTTATAAAATATAAATGTCCCAACAATTCCAACTAACGATGAACCTAAAACCATTGGAATATTGAAGTAAATAAAAAGAAAATTACAAAGAACACATCCCAGCAAAAAAGAGAGGGAGTAACCAAGTATGTAATGTGATAAATTTGACTTAAACATATTTCTCTTCGAAATAAAAAGGCTACTACCCTTTGATTAGCAAAGAGGACGAATTTCGAACCATTTGCCGTGAACTCTTTGTCACCAAGAATCAAGAATTTCTCCAAGGAAGGGTTCTATGAAACTTGCGGAACAAATCCTCTTCAGGATAAATGAAGGTTTTTCACTTAGCAAGCGATTAAGACTTATCTAGTTGGAAGCTCAAACAACACATGTACTAGAGAGTTGCTCAACCTTCTTCTAAAAAAGGATAAGGGCACGACTATTGTGGGCAATGTATGTATTTATCAAGAACCTATAATTTTGGTATGTTAGGCTCCATCTTCCTTCCAAATTAACTTTTTTCTTAAATAAAGTTATAATTATTACGATACGACATGAAAGGAATTTATTATGAACATAACAAAAGCATTAAGTTTTTTAACACTTATATTCATTATCAGCTCGTGCCAACCTCAAGCTCAATACATAAACTCCCAAGAGACCGAATATCAAGGTAGTCGAAGTTTCAGTATCGATGATTCAAAGTCAAAGGCTGAAGTTTCAGTTCATGGTGCTTTTATGGGTACCCCTGATTGGAGAAGTGTTGAAGATGAAATTCAAAGACTCCAAGATAGTGGTGATATAGAAAATGTTGAGGAGCACTCTTTTGGAACAGAGGGTGGTTCGACTTTTTGTTTTGAATTTAGCTCAACAGGCGATAAGAACCGTGTCTATGAAGAATTAAAAAACCTACAAACAGATTTAAAAGAAACTGATTACAGTGTTGTTTCACTAAATAAATGTTCTAGCTCTTTATAATAGCTCGCTTGATAAAAGGGGCTAAACTTTTGGAGATGACTAGTGGTTCCTCTGCACTAATTCCTCTAAAGGATAAAGCTTAAAAAAATGAATAAGGGACATTTAAATGAAATTAGCTTTTTTACTATTTGTATTATTTTCTTTAACGAGCTTCTCAAATGAAATAGACGATACTCTTAATAAGGCCAGGGACATAAAACTAAAAGCTAGTGAGAGTAAAGGGTTTCTTTTAAAAGATATTTCAACAGGTAGCATCTACGAAAAACTTGGTCTCAAATCTAACGACAAAATAACTCAAATAAATGGAAAAAAAGTCAACAATCTTTCCGATGTCGTGAATGGTATGGCAAATGTCAAAAGCATTACTGTATTTCGTGAAGGTAAAGAAAAAGAACTCAACTACTCTATTCAAGATTAGTTCGTTCTGATTACAAAAAGCCGTTTGATATGTTCGTTGATATAAAAAATATAGAAAAATGGCGGGGCAAAGTGGACGAATTTCGAACCATTTGCCGTGAACTCTTAATCACCAAAAATCAAGTTTTACTCCAAGGAAGAGCGTTATGAAACTAGCTGAAAAGATATTGTTAGCCTTAGATGAAGGTCTTTCATTAAGTAAACGCTTAAACCTTATAAAGAAAGAGGTTAATAATAAGGATGTATTAACAGGAGACTTACTGCATCATTTAAATGCACTTGAATGGATGGCCGATAATAAGCCAATAAATCTGAACCAAGTTAAACATTTAATCAAACAGGTCGAATCAAAGTTAAGAAGGAGATGAGTTTAATATAGAAAAACACTTCTATATCCGACAATTCATTCAAATATAAGTTAAGGGGTTTCTAAATGAAAATAATGGTTTTGATATTGCTATCAATGAGTTTAACTGCATGTGCAACTAGTTTTAAGCCAGACTACTCTCTTATTAGAAACTATAGTTTTGATCTTCAAAAAGAAGAACCTTTTAAAGCACCTTATTATTCGAAATTTAACAAAAATGGTAAGGAACTTTTCTATATAGCTGCTGATCATACATCAGATAGAAATAGTAAAACCTTTAAAATTATCTCAAAGGCATTTAATGACTTTAGGCCTGATTTTGTAATTGTTGAAGGGATTAAGTCTGGTGAAGTTTCAAGGGGTTTTATAAAGCATGTCAAAAAGTGCTTTAAAGATGATAATCGACGATGTGGTGAACCTTCTTTTGTTTCTTTCAATGCTCTCAATAAAAAAATTCCTTTTGAGGGAGGAGAACCAAGTGACATGCAGGTTATTGAATCAGCGAAACTAAATGGTCTTGCCGGTGAGGATGTAGCTTATTTTTACCTTCTTAGAATTTCTATCCAATGGAAAAGACAAAACAAAATTAGTGACTTAAATGCTAAAGAAATGCTTTCTAATTTTATACCTGTGATAAAAAAGCGGTTTAATAACACTGTAAACATAAGCTACGATGGCTTTAAAGTTTGGTACTCAGAAAAGTCAGGCAATAACTACAACATCAAACAGTTGAAGAATAACGACGTTGCTCCCATATCAAATGGCTCTTTCTTTCAACAGGTGAATCATAAAATAGGAATAACACGAGAAAGGAACCTACTCAGTAGAGTTGCAAATGCCTTAAATAATCACAAAAAAGTTCTTATCGTTTATGGCGGCGGACATTTTGTAAAAAGCAAACTTGTTCTTGAGAAGATGCTAGGTAAAGCAACATTAGTGAACAATTCACTATAAGTAATTTGTAATGCCTCGTAAACTTGCACTTGAACCTGAGAATTTAAAAAAGAAGTTTACTGCTATTCAAGAGAGCAAGAAAAAGGATTTTCTATACCCGCTCAGTTGAGATACCTCGAAGACTATGCAGCAAAGAACAACATCCAAGTATCTAAGGCATTCAAAGAAGCAGAAACTGCTAAAAAAGCAAGAAGAAAGCAATTTGGAAGTATACTCGACTACATCACTGAACATGATGATATAAATATCATTCTTATTGAAAAGACAGATTGGCTTTATCGCAACATAAAGGATTGGACTAAAATCGACTATGAAGCAATGAACTTAGAAATTCACTTAGCTAAAGAAGGAGAGATAATTTCTAAGGAGTCAGGTTCAAGTCAAAATTTCATGCATGGGATAAAAGTCTTAATGGCCAAGAACTACGTTGATAACCTTTCAGAGGAAGTCAGAAAAGGTCTTGATGAAAAACTAAAAAACGAGAACTCATTAGTTTGGTACTATCGAACCCTGTAATTGAAGATGCAAGTGTACGATATGATTACAAAAAGCCCTTCGATATGTTCGTTGATATAAAAAATATAGAAAAATGGCGGGGCGTGAGGGATTCGAACCCCCGACCAAGAGGTTCGAAGCCTCCTACTCTATCCAGCTGAGCTAACGCCCCTTATGCCTTAAATATTTTCTGCTTTTCTTGATCCGTATTTTTCCATTAATAAAATTACAGCAAAGCTTCCAATAATTAAAGCTATAGCTAAAGCTGTTTGAGAATTAAATTCAGATGGAAAAATATTTGCTTCTCTAAGTATTCTAACTTTACCACGAATGACCTTAGTTTCTAGAACTTCTTTCCATGGCCAAACTTTCTTCATTGAACCAATTAAAATACCAGTCAAGATAGCCATAGTCTGAGGTCTATAGTGCTTCATAAAGTAATTTAGAATTTTTGAAAACCCTAATAAACCAGAAATAGTACCACATAGAAATATCAATAAAGTCACAATATTATCAGCAATAAAAGGATTCTTAACTGCACCAGTTATATACTCATACTTACCTAGAATAAGAAGAAGAAATGATCCACTAAGGCCCGGTAAAATCATTGCTGTAATACCAATCACACCACAGAGATAAATAAACCACCAATCAAATGGTGTTGTCACAGGAATTAAACTCACTAATACCCAAGCTATAATCGCCCCTAGTCCAATGAACATCATATTAGATGGCTTAGTAGGGTTCTCAATATCCTTCCATATAACAATAATTGAAGCAGCGATTAGTCCAAAGAATGCTGACCAAGTTGGTATAGGCTGCTCATTAATCAAATAGTGCATTAACCTAGCAAGTGAGAGAATCGCAAAGATCATTCCAAATGCAAGTGGGATTAAAAATCTTAAGTGAACAGATGACAGTGCATCCTTCCACTTAAGAGTCACTAAATTAATAAAAAAGTCTTTCTTTATTGATGCAACGGCTTCAAGTAAAGGCTCATAAATTCCAGTAATAAAGGCAACTGTACCACCAGATACTCCTGGGATTAGATCAGCTGTCCCCATGCAGAAACCTTTAAGAGAAATCTTTAAATACTCTGCCTTAGTCTTTGGACCAGGAGTTTCATTCCAAGCTTCTTTCCAAGTCTGCATTAACTATTTCCCTTTAGCGCTTCTTCTTCTTTCTTTTGTTTTTCAAGCTCTTCTTTACCGTACTTAGTCTGTTCCCATTCTAATTTGAACTTACACTTAGCACACTCAAGATGCTTTCCATCTCTTTTAGTTTCTTTGAATCCCATGATTCCGTAACCACAAGACGGACAATCTTGAACATACGGTTTAGTCCATGATGCGTTCTCGCAATTTGGATAATGAGAACAACCGTAAAATATTTTACCGTAACGACTTTTCTTTTCAGCAAATTTACCAATATTACACTCTGGACATTTGATATCAAGAGTATATGGAAGAGTAGTATCACACTGAGGATAATCCTCACATCTAACAAATCTTCCGTACTTACCTTTTTTAACCTCTAAGCGCTTACTACACGTAGGACAGTTATCATGAAACCAATTCTTAGGAAGGATTTCATAACTTCCATCGAGATGCTTTTTAAAGTCTTGAGTTGAGTTACAGTCAGGGTAATTTGAACAAGCAAAGAACTGTCCGTTTCTTCCCCACTTAATGTGGTACTCACCGTCTTCACACTTAACACAGTTAATACCTGTAGGTATCAATTGCTTCTTAAGGTTCTTCATTTCTTCTTTTGCTTTTTCTAGAGTAACTTCAAACTCTTTCCAAAACTCCTTAAGAACTTTTTTATATTTTATTGTTCCATCTTCAATTTGATCTAATAGCTCTTCTACCCCTGCAGTAAATTTAATATTCATTACATTAGGAAAACTCTCTACTAGCATTCTACAAACGACAATACCGAGTTCTGTAGGAAGGAATCTATTCTCTGTTTTTTCTACATATCCTCTGTCTTGAATATTTGAAATAATTGCAGCATATGTAGATGGTCTACCAATTCCAAACTCTTCAAGGGACTTAACTAGCGAAGCTTCATTATATCTTGGAGGTGGTGAAGTCCAGTGTTCTTGCTCTTTTGGACCTTCAATCGGAGTGAAAGACTCTCCTTCATTGATAACAGGAAGAATACCACTCTTAACATCTCCAGACTCATTGTCGTCCTCATCTTCTCCACCCTTTCGAGATCTCTTCTCTGCAGCAGCTTCAAGATAGACAGTTCTAAAACCAGGAAATTTAATAATTGACCCATTGGCCTTAAAGAAGTGACCTTCTCTTTCCATCATGACAGTTGTTTGATCAATAATGGCCTGGCTCATCTGAGAAGAAATAAATTTATTCCAGATCAGTTCATAGAGTTTTTGTTGGTCAGGCTCTAAATCCCCTCTAACCGAGTCAGGAGTAAAAGCTAAACTTGTTGGACGGATGGCCTCATGGGCATCTTGTACCTTAGAGCTTCCTTTTTTCTTATATTCTATTGGCTCTACAGATAAATAATCTTTTCCATACTTATCAGAGACGAACTCTCTAAGTTCGGCCATTGCTTCAGGAGCAGTTCTAACAGAGTCAGTTCTCATATAAGTAATAAGACCCTGCATACCGTGTTCAGTAAGCTGAATACCTTCATACAGCTTTTGAGCTGTCATCATTGTTCTCTTAGCAGTGTAACCAAGTTTATTGGCCGCTTCCTGCTGAAGTTTAGATGTTGTAAATGGAGGCGTTGGGTTTTGTTTTCTTTCTTTCTTTTTAACGTCAATAACTTCTAGATCTTTTCCTTTAACATCTTTAAGGATTTTATCTACAAGATCTTTATCAGTTAGGTCAGTCTTCTTTGATGCAGACTCACCATAATACTTAACTTCAAATTTTTGTGCATCTTTCTCGCACACACCATGAATTGAGAACCATTGCTCTGGGACAAATGCGTTAACTTCATCTTCTCTTTCAACAATAATTCTAAGAGCAACAGACTGTACACGACCCGCTGAAATTCCTCTTTGTACTTTATCCCAAAGGATAGGAGAAATTTTATAACCAACGAGTCTATCAAGAATACGTCTCGTTTGCTGAGACTCATACATAGACTTATTTAGTTCAGTTGGATTTTCAATTGCGTTATTTACTGCAGCTTTTGTTACCGCATTAAATACAACTCTGAACATCTTCTTTTTCTTACCGATTTCTTCTGCTAAATGGTGAGCGATCGCCTCTCCTTCGCGGTCCATATCGGGAGCGAGGTAGATAGCTTGAGCATCTTTAGCGAGTTCTTGAATTCTTTCAATTTTATCTTTCTTTCCAGTAATTGGAACAAGGTCAATCTGGAAGTTTTCTTTTACATCAACACCAAGTTTAGACTTTGGAAGATCTTTAATATGTCCATTTGACGCTACAACCTGGTAGCCACGACCAAGATACTTCTTAATTGTTTTGGCCTTAGAAGGTGACTCCACAATAACAAGACTGTAATCACCGAGGTCTCTTTTACCTGTTTTTTTCTTTGAGGTTTTTTTCTTAGATGTTGTTTTCTTTGCCGTTTTTTTGGCTGCTTTTTTAGCAACTTTCTTCTTAGCAGTCTTCTTTTTAGAAGTAGCTTTTTTTGCGGCGGTCTTTTTTGCTGTTTTCTTAGAAGACTTTGTTTCTTCTACAGCTTCTGAGCTGGCCATATGAATATCCTTATTAAAATGAAGGGCGAAGCAAGCTTCACCCTTTTTTGACTATTAGCATAATTTAAATTCTTATAGAGACTTCTATAATGTGTCAGTATTTAACAACTCGTCAATCTCTTCAAGATCAAATTCCGTTAAACCGTATGGGTTTTCTTTAGAATTTATATCCTCATCCATATACTTGAGTCCGGCCTCATTTTCAATATCATTTAATGACTCGAATGCGTCAGGATCTTTCTGAGTTAGATTACCTTCCACTGTGTCAAGATTCTGCTGTTCTAAGAACTTGTCCTCATCTACTCTTGCTTCGTTTAGTGCAGATTCAGCTTCTACTATCTCTGACTCTAGTCTTTCAAGTTCTAGAAGATCTTTCTCATGGTCTTTAATAATAGACTTCTCACGCTCTTGTCTTTCTAGCTCTTCGAGTTCATCGTCCGTTAATTGAACTCTATCTGCTGCCTTGAGTAAATCTTCAGATATATCATCTAGATTTAATTCAACATCCAATTCATCAAGGGCATTTTGCTCTGTGGCACTAACTTCTGCTAAGTCGACACCCTTTCTAAGCATTGAAGCCCTCGCGGCTTGCTCTTCTGTTTTTGACAGCGCAAGAGTTGCGACAGGTATATCAAGCTTACTATTTGTAATTAGAACTGTTGAGAAATTATCAGTAAGCGTTATAACTACGGCTTCACCTATTTTATATGTAGGATCTGGGGTAATCTTCTTTTCCGTTCCGTAATCTTTAAATGAGAATAGTTCAAAGACATTTCCAAGTTCTACTCCATCAGCGCGCCCTCTATCTAAATAGACAACATCACCAAATGATATTCCATTAATCGTGTCTTTAAAGGTATCAATAATTGCACCTTCAATATTTCTCTTATTAAATGTTTTAGTAATTCTATTAATTTTAGGAGTATAGACAGTCAATCTATCCTTTCTAGAAACCATTCCTGTAAGATCAAAAACTTCACACTCCCAAAGGTGATTAATCTTTCTAAGTGCTTTAACTTGTCCTGATATGTAGTACTTATATCCTGATCTATCAGATATTGCATGAGTACTCTTACCTGCAGCTGAGTATACAGAGAACTTGTCACCTGGCTTAACTTTAACTGAGTTATCAAACTTCACATAAATCTTATCAAACTTCTGAATAAAGATGGCCTCTTTTTGAGTTGCCTCAATCTCTCCTAAGTCCTGCACTACATTTGTCGTTATAAATGTATTTAAATAGAATCCTTCTTTAATATCAAAAGTAATTCTAGAGCTTCTATCAAAACCAGAACTATCATACTCATCCCCAGGCTCTTGGATTACAATATCTGGAACTGGTGGGTCGTACTTTTTGTATTCATTTCTAAGCTGTAGATTTCCAATCTCAAATAGATCTTCATATGTATCCACAGAAGCATATTGAAAATATGCTCCCTCAGAGATGAGTTTATTTCTTTCCTTAATCCAATCGGGCTCAACATTCTCACCAAAAGAAGAGAAATCAAGTTGTTGAGACTTTATCCCATCGTTTCCACCCTTCTTTGAAGGATTTAGTGCTTCATCAAATGAGCTCACCTCAATCGAAGGCATTTCCTCAGAACTACCTGTATCAAAGGCAAGAACCATACCTGGCTCAATCTCATGAGGATTTGTGATATGAGGGTTTAATGACCAAATTTTAGAGTAATAGAATCCTGAACCAAATAGCTTTTGAGAAATTTTCCATAACCAATCACCCTCTTGAATGATATATCTATCAAGCTTTGATCCTGTGGATATCTCTTCCCACTCTTTTGATGGTATTTTGGTTTCTACATACTTTGATAACTCTAAGAGCTCACTCTCCTCTTGGCCTACATCAAATATTTCAGTCTTCTCTGAAGATGTATCTCCGATTCGAGTATTCTCATTACTAATAGTCACATTTTCTTTTATTACTATTTCTGGTTCTTCATCAAGAGAGATTGTTGCCTGAGATTTTTTAATAGCTGCTTCAGCTTTATCTTCAAATAGCTCTTCGCCAACATCTTCTTTCAATGACTCTAAGTCATCTATCTCTTCCATAGAAGAGAGATCTATTGCACTACTTGGACTACTTGTTTCTTCTCTTAAAACAGATATATCAGATTCATCCATCAGATCTAATCCGTCTAAATCCTGAGCAAAAGAGCTCTGAGAAATAAGAATAAGTAGAAATAAATTTAGTATCTTATTTTTTTTCATTAAGCCTGCTCAAAAAAGTCATGAAGAATTGAATAATACTTTTGCTTCTTTTTAGATAACTTTAACTTGTCACTACAAACGATTAATCGCCCTAAAACTTTTAGGACAATTCCCGAAAATGCTTCCCTATGTATGATTTCTTCAAAGACTTGCATTGCAAGATCGTACTCACCTTGGATAAATAGCAACTCACCTATTTCATACTTGGCCCTAACTTTTATTTGCCTAACGTTAGAATTTTCAAGCCCCTTGAGAATTGATAGAGATTGATCAAATTTATTTTGTGATGTTAATATTTGTGCTCTTTCTAATTTAATAATTTGTGACTCTACCTCTGAAGCCGGAACTTCTACAGCTGCAACAACTTGTCTAGTATCGATAGAGTTAATTTTCTTAGGAATAGGATCTTTACCAAAGACATCTACTGTCTCTACTAAGTCAGAACTCTCTTTTGCTTGGTTGAGTTGGTTTACAATATCTTCAGGGGCCATCTGTGGCGCTTCTTGTTGAACAGGAAGCTCTTTAGTCTTAGATAAAAGCTCGTTATATTTTTTTTGAAGTTGTTCATACTGCTCCTTAGGAACAGTTTGTAGCTTAGCACTTCTTACTTCATCTTTAGTTTCATTGGTATCATCACCAAATAAACTTCTTTTACTACTAATCCAAGAACACGAAGAAAGAGTCAAAACGAGTGAGAAACTTAAAAAATTTCGAAGAGTTAAAGCACTTGTAAACTTTAACAAGAATTTTTCAGAAATACTTTTCACTTTTCGTCCTCCATGACATATAAGCTCTTAATAATATAGTAATGGAAAATGAAATTGGTGGCAACGCAATGACTCACAAATCTGACAATAACCGAGTAATTCATTTAATAATTAGGGTTCCTAAAGCCGATGCAGCTTTTACGTATTTTCAACTAGAGGCAAATGAGGGGCTATGTTTCTACTCTACTTTAGAAGAATCTTTAAAAGAAACCTATAGAGATATAACAATAAAGGCACATGCGGGACTTGAACAAGAATTACGTCACGTTTTGAACACACTGCAAAACAAAGTTCCATTTGAAATTTTACTCGATGAGTCTAAAGAGGATAGTATATGAAGAAAATGATTCTATTATTACTTACGACGGCATTTATTTCCGGTTGCTCAAGCATAACAAATGGAATTGCACCAGAATTAGAAGTAATTCTAACCAAGAAAGGCAAAAATATTGGTGGAACAGTTGTCTATAATCCTTATGGAATTGAGCATCTTACAAAAATGCGCAGAAATAAGGCCATAGCTAGAATAAGATCAGTTTGTCACCCTACGCCATTTAAAATAGTAAAAGAAGAAACACTTGCACCGGAAGAAAAGAAAGAGAAGTATGGTGGAAACATGAAGGTCTTCATTGGTTCGAAAGTTCGATTTATTGACTATGAGTGTGTGTATCCGTACGAACTATAATTGTATGAAAACAATCCTGCTACTTATAATCGCTTCTATATCAGCTAGCACTATAGCTCTTGAGGCGAACCTAGCAGCTGAAGACAATTGGCCACCATACTCCGGCCAAAATGAAATTGGAGTTTCTCAAGTCATCATAAAGAAAGCATTTCAAAAGTCAGGAGTTAAAGTAAAGATTGACTCCTATCCATATGCACGTGCAGAAAAGAAAGTATTAAATGGACAACTAGATGGATTTTTTAATGTATCAAAGCAGCCATCAACTTTAGGTAAGTTTCACTTTGGTAAAGAGCCAATATTAAAAGCGAAAGCTTCATTCTTCTACCATAAAAAAAGATCGTTCAAATTTAGAAGCTTAAAGGACTTACCAAAAGGCACGGCCTTTATTCTAATTAGAGGCTTTGAATATGGTAAGGACTTTGAACAACATAAGCATAAGTTTGATATTGAATACGTTCATAGCCAAGAGCAAATAATCAATATGCTTATTAGTAACAGGCCAGCAATAACCATAATGTATGATGAAGTTGCAAAGTACCACCTAGATAGAATGCCAGGTACTAAAAAAAATATAAAGAATAAGCCCAGTCATACAAGTAGTATCTACCTGGCCTTCAATAAAGATAGTCCTAAGTCTAAGGCCCTCTCAAAAAAACTTGACGAAGGATTAAGAAAGTTAAAAAGAACAGATATGTATGAAGAGTTACTTAACTTCTAAGTTACTCTCCAGTTTGAACACTCCATAAATTTTTATAAAGACCATTCATCATCAATAACTCTTCATGAGTTCCTTTCTCTTTAACGGAACCGCTTTCAAGTACATAAATTTGATGAGCATGTCTAATAGTAGAAAGTCTATGAGCGATAACTATAGTTGTCTTCTCATTCGTTATCTTGTCTAAAGACCTTTGAATTGCCGCTTCTGTTTCATTATCAACAGCTGAAGTTGCTTCATCAAAAATAAACACAGGAGAATTCTTCATTACTGCTCTCGCAATTGAAATCCTCTGTCTCTGACCCCCAGAGAGCTTCTGACCTCTTTCGCCTACTATAGTTTTATACTTCATTGGTAGCGACATGATGAACTCATGGGCTTCGGCCATTTTAGCTGCTTCAATTACGGATTCTGTGCTTACATCTGTAAGTCCATAAGCAATATTCTCTTCAACAGTTCCGTGAAAAAGATAATTATCTTGTCCGACATAAGAAATATTTCGTCTAAGGTCCTCTTGAGATATATCTGTAACTTTATTATCCCCTAGAGATATAAAGCCTTTAGAACAGTCGTAAAATCGAAGTAACAATTTAACAAGCGTACTCTTACCCGAACCAGTAGAGCCTACGATAGCAATCGTCTTACCAGACTCAACTTTAATATCTATATTGTTTAAAACTTCAAATCCTTCTTCGTAAGCAAAAGTAACATTACTAAAATGTACATCTCCTACCTTATCTGAGGCCATCATAGTCCCGTCTTGAATACCAAGAGGAGTTTCCATTAAGTCGAAGATTCTATTCGCAGAGGCCATAGCTCTTTGAAAGAGATCATATGTTTGACCTAAAGATGTCAAAGGCCACAACAGTCTCTGAGTTAAAAAGATCAATACACTATAAGAACCAATTTCAAGATATCCAGTTTGAACTTTGTGCGCTCCAACGATCATAGTCATTAAAAAGCCACAAAGAATAACCATTCTAATCAGTGGGGAAAAAAGAGAACTCAGTCTAATTGCTGAAAAGTTTGCTTCAGCATAGTTTGTACTTTGATCTTTGATTCTAGATATTTCAAACTTTTCAGCACAATAACTCTTAATCGTGGCAATACCTGCAAGGTTATTATTTAAAATACTATTGAGTAGACCTGCATTGTCTCTTACATTTCTATAAAGTTTTTCGATTCTTTTTTGAAAAAAGTATGACCCAAAAAGAACCAGTGGGACAGGAAGAAATGAAAGTGCAGCAATAAGAGGAGAAAAGTAGAAAAATATAATTCCAATACTTATAACTGTAGTTGCTACTTGAATGAGAGAGTTTGCTCCATCGTCTAGAAAGCGCTCAAGTTGATTAACATCATCATTCATTATTGAAATTAAGTTACCAGTACTTTTATTTTCAAAATAACTTAGCTCTAACTTTTGAACATGAGTGTAAGTATCTAGTCTTAAATCATTTTGAACATTTTGAGCAAGACCTCTCCACTTTACTTTCAATAGATATTCAAAGAACGACTCCAATACCCATACTGCGATCGTAAGTGCAGCAATAGCGTAAATCTGCTCCATCATAGTCTTAAACCCAAAGCCTGCGACGAAGGAGTCCTCTTTCTTTACGACAACATCAACTGTCATACCAATAAGTAAGGGAGGAGCTATATCAAAAATTTTATTTAAAACTGAATATATAGAAGCCAGCCAGACATCTTGTCGTCTGGCCTGCATATACTTCAATAATCTTTTAAGTGGAGTTGTTTCTTCTTTCAAATTAATACTTTAGGTTAACAATTAATGGAAAGTGATCAGAGTAGCCTGCTCTCTTATTTGATGTAGAGTTGTGCTCAGCTCTAAATGGAGCGCCTTTTATAGATGAGCCATAAAGATATTTTCCCTTACTTCTATACTCATATGTCTTAGTAGCAAACGATGGTGAATAAATTTGATAAGAAGGTATATCAATCTCTAATCCCTTTTTGTCTAAAAGATTCTTTGTGTAAAACATTCTATCAAGTAAGTTCCAAGTCATACCTCTTCCATAGAAGTAAGTCCCAGGGGCCATTTGGTTTTTAACATTCCAGCTGATTGATTTGTCATCTTTAAAAGAAGTATGAAGATCAGTGTAAAGCTCGTCTTTATAAAGAACACTTTTAAATGGGTGTGGATAGTTTTCATCAATAGTATTAAAGTCTCCCACTGCCATAATATTATGAGACTTATCTTTCTTTAAAATTTCTTTTGTTCTCTTAGCAAGCGTATTCGCTGCAATTAATCTTGTTTCAGTAGGATTACCTAATGAAGGCCAGTGGTTAACAAAAATAGTTAACTTTTCTTTTTTACCAATTAAAAATTCAACTTCTAAAATATTTCTTGATGGTCTTTCTTTGAAGTACTCACCTTTAAGGACATGCTCTTTTTTAGAAACAAACTTTACTTCATCAGTCTCATTCCAAAGAATCGCGAGATCTATTCCTCTTTTGTCAGGAGAATCAGAGACTGTATATTTCTTATATCCAATATACTTTGCTAATTGAGCAATTACATTTTCATTTTCAATTTCAGATAGAGCTAGAATATTTGGAAGCTTATCATCTCTTCTAACCATTTTAGTTATGTTTTCAATTTTAACTTCAAGGTTATCTTTGTCCCAATCAGTTTCATGGCACTCTTTTTTTCTATAACTAGATTTAACTTTGTCACAAGCTTCTTTTTTTCCTTTTAATTTTTTAGGAAGAAAAGTCCAGTCATTCTTCCCCTCGTCGTGAGCGATATCAAAAAGGTTTTCAACATTGTAAGACATGATCTCAATTGTTTTTCCAAGGCATGGAAGGCTTGCAAATATAACTAAAGAAATTAAGAGTGATTTCAAAGTAATTCTCCGTTAGGGTTAGATTTACTCCTTTTAGCAAAGTCATTGCTCTTTTTCCATATCTCTTATGTCAAAGTTTGATTATTTTGAATATTTTTTAGAGAAAGAGGCGAAGAAATCGCCCCTTATATCAATCACTTATAGATTTGCTTTTAACCATTCAATTAAATCATCATGATGCGTTTTAGTTTTAAATTTATCCATAACGTGCTTTAGGCGACCATCTTTTCCAATGATAAATGTTGTTCTAACAACGCCCATATACTCTTTTCCCATAAACTTCTTAAGTGACCAACAACCATACTTCTCAGTGATCTTGTGCTCAGGGTCTGATAATAAATCAAAGTTTAACTCATCTCTCTCAATAAATTTCACAAGTCTCTTCTCTTCATCTGGAGAAACTCCTAATACAACTGTATCTAACTTCTTAAGAATTGCTTTGCTATCTCTAATACCTTGGGCCTGTACAGTACAACCAGGAGTCATTGCCTTTGGGTAAAAATAAAGAACAACATTCTTCTTCCCTTTAAAGTCTTTAAGTGAAACTTTCTCACCGTCTTGGTTAAGCATTGTAAATGCTGGTGCTAAATTACCTACTTTTGGAAATGACATACTTTCTCCTTACCATTTATTTCTTAATTCTCTTAATCTTAAAAATACTTCTTTTTCAGAATCTACATTACCCTTGAGCCCACTGACAACTTCTTCATTGTCTAACCTAAAGAAAGTATTGAACTCCCTCTCATTTCCAACATTGAAAGTCATCTTAGTAGAGTCAGAGCTCTTTACCTTACTTAGCCACTCACAGGCGCACTTATTACTAGGCTCTCTGTCTAGAGTAAACTCAAGGTTATTTTCAATATAGTCATGCCCAGGAAATAAAATAACTTCATCACTCAAAGTATGAAATTGTTTCTTGATAGTTTCAAATAAAGCTCCAGGGTCCCCACCATTATGACAATTACCTACTCCTGCGTTAAATAGTGTATCTCCGGTCAACACAGCAACAGCATTACCTTTATAAATATACTTCAAGCAAAGGTGAGCGAATGTATGACCAGGCGTATCCATAATACTAAGCACTCCATCTTTCACACTAACTTCATCATCCACTTTCAAAAAATGGTTAACTCCTGGAATCTTACCTTTGGCATTTTCATGTGCGTAGACCTCTGCCCCTGTCTCCTCAACGATCCCAGCATTGCCACAATAGTGATCCAAGTGCTCATGAGTATTAACAATAAGGTCAATTTTTAAATTTAAAGACTTTGCGAACTCTAACATTTGATATGCGTCAAAAGGATCGACACACAACGCACTGCCATTCTCTCTCTCAATTAAATAAGAAAAATTTCTAAGAGGGCTAAATGTATAGATTTGATGAATAAGCACTTTGACACCTTTTTTTAAATACGAGTAAAATCATTAAGTTATTCCGTAAACTCAAAATCACTGAGGACAACTATGCAAGCAGCTGAAGCCGTAACAAAGGCCTTCTTATTTTTTCTTTTCACGAAATCTCTAATTGAGTCTTATCTCGATAATAGAAATAGAAAGCATATTTTGGCCAATAGAAATTCTGTACCCGAAAAGTTTAATGATCAAATAACTTTAGAAGATCATCAAAAAGCAGCCGACTACTCTATTGAAAAAATTAAAGTTTCTAAAATATTTAACTTTGTAGAACTTGTAATACTACTTCTTTGGACACTTGGTGGTGGTATTGAGTCACTCGACAAACTAGCAAAAACTTTTGGTTTAAGTGAACTACTTACAGGAGTATTATTTTTTGCAATATATATGTTTGTAAGCCTACTACTTGGGCTTCCTCAGTCACTTTATTCTACTTTTGTTTTAGAAGAGAAGTTTGGTTTCAATAAGACTACACCAAAGACATTTCTCATAGATACTCTTAAGGGAATTGCCCTTGGAGCCATTATTGGTTTTCCAATTTTATATGCAATTCTTTGGATCATGGAGGCCTTAGGAGAATTCTGGTGGACATACGCTTGGGCGTTCTTAACTCTTACACAATTTGTAATTATTTGGGCCTACCCAAGATTTATTGCACCTCTCTTTAATAAGTTCTCTGAGCTAGAAGAAGGGGAAGTAAAAGATAAGGTCGTAGCACTCCTAGACAAGACAGGTTTCGAAAGTAATGGTCTCTTTGTAATGGATGCAAGTATTAGAAGTAGTCATGGGAATGCCTACTTCACTGGCTTTGGTAAAAATAAAAGAATTGTTTTCTTTGATACTTTAATAAAGAACCTCTCCGCTGATGAAGTTACGGCCGTTCTTGCTCATGAACTTGGTCACTTTAAAAAGAAACACATCGTTAAAGGGTTAGTTAAGTCTGTTGTTTTAAGTTTCATAGGTTTTGCAATACTAGGATTTTTAGCTGACTGGGTACCTTTCTTTACAGGTCACGGAGTTGCAACGCCAAGTACACATGCTGCACTATTATTATTTATGATGGTCTCAGGTGTTTATACTTTTGGACTTATTCCACTAAATGCGATGACTTCAAGAAAGTACGAGTTTGAGGCAGATGAATTTGCGAGCCAGTACGCAAATGCGAAGGACTTAATAACAGCACTAGTTAAACTCTATAAACACAATGCAAGTACACTAACTCCAGACCCTGGATATAGTAAATTCTATCATTCTCACCCTCCTGCATTAGTTAGAGTGAAGCATCTTGAGTCACTTATAAAGTCGTAACAATACCTAGGAGTTGGTTAACTTTTGACACCAGCTCCTATTTTTCTTCTGTCAGTTTAGCCCCCTTTCTTACATTTATTTTCTAAGTTACCGAAACACCGTGTCAATATTTTTTATATAGAAAATATCTTTTTGACACGTAGGACTAATAGGTTCATTTTAGACTTGTATGAATTATTTCTGTGAGAGGGAATTATGAAGCTATTTATGATCTGTGCAATTTTCTTAAGTGTAATGGCTAGTGCGAATGCTGGTCAAAAACAAAGACCATTTAATGACGAAGGTCCTGTCTGTGAAGACAGCTGCGGAAAGCAAGATAAACGAGTTCAAGATAGGTCTACTATTATTCTTACTGACAAGAAGCCTCCATTTAACGATGAAGGCCCAGGCGGAAAGAAAGGCTAAACTATTTCTCTATAGCTACTCCTTCTATTGCGAGTAGCTTAACTTTTAAGTCTAATCCTCCGGCGTAGCCTCCAAGAGCGCCATCAGCTCTGATTACTCTATGACATGGAATAATAATAGGTATTCTATTCTTATTGTTCGCTCCTCCAACTGCTCTTTGACCACCCTTGAGAGAGAGTTCATTAGCAATATCCCCATATGACTTCACTTCACCGTATTTAATCTTCTGTAACTTCTTCCAAACACTCTTTTGAAAGTCTGTACCAGAAAGATCTAATTTTATTGAAAATGTCTTTCTTTCTCCATTTGCATACTCATTAATCTCTCTTGTCACTTGATCAACAAAGCTACTCTCACTGTTCTTTGATTCTACTTTGCGAGGTATTGTAAATGAGAGTAGACTTAAGCCCTTACTAGTATATTGAATATAGAATTTTCCAAGTTTAGTATTTAGGATCGCATCCATGAGTATTATCTCCATTATTGATTGTGCAACCGAGACGTTAACAAATAACTGCTACAATAGACTAGTCGAATATTTCACAATACCAATGAAATTCCACTGCCCATCACTCTATGGGATGGATAGCTTGAAAGATGATAGCTCAAGTGCCTACATTATCTTTGGAAGCTACTCAAATGTTGTTGATAGACTGAATTGGCAAAAAGACTTAGCTCTATTTATAGATAAGAAACTCCAAGAGGGAATCCCTATTTTAGGAATATGTTTTGGTCATCAACTAATGGCAGACTTTTATGGTGCAAGGGTCGTAAACAATATAAACAATGAATCCTATCAAGGTGTTAGAAAAGTAAACACTCAAAATAAAGAGCTATCTCTTTTTGTGGCCCACTCTTATCAAGTAGAGGAAGTCCCTAGTTGCTTTATGAACCTAGGAGCTTCAAGTCTATGTACTAATGAAATTATCAAGCACAGAGACCTTCCCTTCACTGGTATCCAAGGACACCCTGAGGCCTCTCAGTTCTTTCTAGATACAACGCTTAAAGGTGTTAAGATGACAAAACTAGAGATTGAACTCGCTTCAAAAGATGGAATTGAGTTCATTGAAAGCTTTCTAAAAGAGTACTCTCTACTTTAGAGGAAAGCTGAGGCAGTACTCTTTGATCTCCTCTTCAATCTCCTTAGAAAAAGCAGATAAGCGATTTGAATCAATATCTAACTCAGCTATTGAATCTCCATATGAATTTCTAAGTGGAATAATTAGCTCTGACTTTGTTTTCAAACTACATGCAATATGTCTTTCATCACTTTGAACATCTTCGACATTAACTACTCGGTCTTCTCTTAGAGCAAGTCCACAAAGTCCTTCTGATATAGGAATCTTCACATGCTCAGTAGACTCTCCAATATATGGACCTAAGACTAAATCCTCAGACTTTAAACCTGATATATACTCAGTTTTATAATAAACTCCAATCCAATCAGCAATTTGAGAAATTTTCTCTTTAGCGCCAAGAACCCACTTATAGACCTCAGTATTATAATAGAGCTCTCTGGCGTCACCACCATTTCTTAAAATAGGAGCAAGACTCTTAGTCAGCTCATCAAGCCTAATACTTTCTTTCTTAGTTAGCTCATGCTTATGAGGAATTTTAACTTGAAGAGCACCAACAACACTACCAAGCAACTCTATAGGTAGCATTAACTCTTTCTTTTTCTCTTGTTTCTTTTTCTCAAAGTTTAATACACCAAGGGCGTTTCCAGTTGAAGAGATTAACTCAAGAGACTCTCCTCCCTGAATATAGACACTAAGAGAGTAATCAATCTCTAAAACATTTAACAAAAATAAATTTTTAATATCAGTACTTACATCCACGATAATTCCTACTATAAAATAGATTCAAGAGATTCTTTTAAAAACTCAAAGTAAGGAGTTCTATACTTCTCTATTTCGTTATGAGTTTCATGATAGGCACCATTTATTGGATGAACCTTAAAACTCTTATCAACCATAGCAAGATAGTGTTTCAATTGACTAATACTTACAACCTTATCTTCAGTTCCATATGAAACAAATGCTGGACAAGTAATCCTAAGAGGTCTGGAAAATATCTCTTTAGATGCTTTCACCATTTCAAATAATAACTTAGAGTGAGGTTTCAAAATATTATACTCATCTTCTACGTACTTTTCTTTTATCCTAGAGTCATGAGAAAGATAATCTAGATCAACTAAGCCACCAAGCTTTAATGACACTGGCATAGAGGCTAATTTTTGAACAAAGCTTACAGGAGAGATATTCATTAACTCTCCTAACACTCCCGGAAAACCAACAGGAGGAGCATTCAAGAAAACAGCTTCAGGATAGTTTTCCTCATCTGCTAACGTTTGCATATAGCCAGCAGTAATTAAAGCTCCCATAGAGTGTCCAAATAAACAAAACTCTTCCATTTTATAAGATTTTTTTAAGAATTGAATCACTTCATTCAAGTCATCAAAGAATTGAGAGAAGTTATCAACATAGCCTCTCTTACATCCCTGACTTCTGCCATGTCCTCTTAAATCATATTTTAATATATTAAAACTATTTCCAAATATTTCGTCGATATAGCTATGTCTGTTTAAATGCTCTCCAATTCCATGGGTAACAATTAACCATTTCTTTTTTCCACTTTCTGAAATTTCAAGATGTAACTCTTTATCATCAATAGTTTTTAAAAACTTATAATCACGTATCACGTAAACTCCTTTTATTTTTAATATAATAGCCTACTTTTACTATATTTTCACTTTGAGAAATATTAACTATGCTCTAGAATAGACCTATGTACTGTCCAAAATGTTTTAATAATACTTTAGCAATTAACTCTCGTGGTGTAGTTCACCTAATGATAAATGGTAAGAAAATGGACTCAGGAAGATTTCTCTTTAACTTTGGAGAGATATCAAATGAAGAATTCTTAGAATCGTTTACAGAAAAGATAGAGAGCTTTTTCAAATGGTATTCTAATTTTCAAAATCAAGAACCTATCGCTGTAATAGAACTCTTTACTAGCGACTTTAGCTGTGAGGACGGATGCCCAATACCTATTGAGCACAACCTCTCTGTTATAGACCTATTAATAAAAAGGTCTACACTTCTTAAGATTTTAAATACTACAGCAGAAAAATATAATATGACGATTGAATTGGGCCAAGACTTAATGTGAAAATTTTTATATTCGGCTCACTGTTAAGCCAAGAAGTTTTGAATACAGTGATCGGAGAAAAGTATAGAGACTTAAACAAAATCCCCCTATTTACAATTTCAAACTATCAAGCAATGTACGTCCAAGATGAAGACTACCCAATGTTAATTAAACAAACAGGTAGCACTACTCAAGGTAAAATTATATCTATTGAATCTAACAAACATCTAGAAAGACTTGCCTACTATGAAGGAAACGAGAACCCACTCACTTTGATAACAGGCCAAGAAGACTCTCTCTATGCTTTTATAGCTGATTCAAGTTTACCTGCTAGTACTACTCATTGGTCTTATGAAGACTGGTATAAATCTACAATTCACACGGCCTTTATCTCTAGGGTGAAAAGTTTTATGTCATACTTTGATAAGGGTATTGAAGCGCCCTGGTAACTACTCTCCTGAGACTTCTATCTGAATAGTATCGATACTCTCTGTATACTTTTTGAGTTTTCTTTCTGCCATTTTCTCAAACTCGTTTTCCATTTCTTCCGAAAGCTCAATCTCTATTTCTTTATCAGACATTGTCCCCCCCTCGAGGCAATTGATACTTTTAAAACTATAGCTATGCTAGCATGTCTTTATTTATGAACACATATTCAAAGCTTTAGAGGTCCTAGAGATTAGAAAATACAATCTATTGAAAAGTGTGAAGATATATACATAATCTATCGTTTTCATAGGAAAACACAGGCACTAAGTCCTTTTTAATTGGCATATAAAGTGGTCAATTCTCCAATCTTAAGAGAAATTGCGGGAGTCTTTAGAGAATATTAATTTTACTAAATTCTAAATATATATAAAATTATATCTACTAATTTCACTATGGGGAAGAAATGCTAGAGCTCATTAAGAAGCAGCCGTTGACTATAAAGATAACTCAAGAGTACATCAACGAATTATCACGTCCTCACAAGAGCGATTATGTATTCAAGTATAATGTTACTATCTCTAATAGTGAAGAGAGTGATGTTCAAATCCTTGGTAAGACCTTGTATTTTAGAGATGGTCGAAAAGTTCAAACATGTGTTGAGTATGAAGATGTAAATGAAGAGCAGGCCTGGGTTGCAGCCGGAGATACATACGAGTATTCAGAATTTCATACAATGAGAACAACGACTGGAAACCTTAGAGGTACTCTTCTTGTGAGAGTTATTGAAACAGATGAAATTGTAGAAGTTGAAATCCCTCTAACTTTCTTTAGAATGTTTAAAGAGGAAGAGACAGTATTCCTACAAAAGCTAGCAGAGTAATACTAGCTTTCTATAGTAATAAAATAACCTTGATGTTTTCTCATATTTAGTACACCACAATCAAGAATTAAATATTGTCCTTTAATCCCATTTAACACACCTTCAATCACAGGCTTTTTATCAAATCCAAGAGATGTAATTTTTGTTGGATATTCATTTACTGGATAATCAATTTGTATAACTTCTTCATCTAAGTCCTCAGCATCAAAATCATCTAAAAGATCTGCAAAGTCTTCAAAGATTCTTTCTCGCGCGTCCTCTAGATCAATACTGTCCACATCATTTTGGAGCATCTTTCTCCAGTTAGTTTTATCTGAAAGTATTTTAGAGATTTCTTTCTCTATCAAACCAGATGTAAGCCTATCTTCGACTCTAAGAATAGGAAGTGCATAAGTTGCCCCCTGATCCATCCACCTAGTAGGAACTTGAGACTGTCTAGTTATACCTATTTTCAAATGACTTGAAACGGAAAGATATACAATATGAGGTTGAAAGCAGTTGGCCTTCCCCCACTCTGGCTCTCTACAAGTTCCGTCAGCAAAGTGACAAAGCTCAGGCTTAACAATACAGATGTCACAAGCAGCAAGCTTTTGAGATGCTCTATACGAATAGCCTTGATTATAACTTTTTGATATTTTTTCACCTGTAGAGATACAGTTAATTTGTCCATCAAAAGATAACTTAATCTTCTTCCCTATTAAGTCATTCATAAGAACAAGTTCATCTCCAATTGGAAGTTCATACTTAACAGGAGACTCGAGAGTCGTTCTCATTTTTAATATATTTCCACTAACTTTCATTTATGACTCTCTTAAAAATTGATCTAACTCATTTACCACAACTGGTGGAACTTCATGCGCACCAGAGAACTCTAAATACTTAGGTGTATTATCAGACCCTTCTAAAAAGCTCTTCAATTCTCTTGCACCTTGTATAGGTAGTACAGGATCAACAGTTCCATGACTTTGAAATATTTTAAATGGGAGCTTATTCTGGCAGACTTTACTCCAAACACTTTCTGCAACCATAGTCGAAGAAAGAAGAAATAATTTATCTACGAGTTCAGGATTATGAAAAGCAATATCGGCACTAACCATAGAACCCTGTGAAAACCCTCCAAGATATATTTGATCATACTCTGTTCGAAGATTTTGTAATACGTTTTTAACTTTTGTTCTAGCTTCCTCAATTCCTTCAGGAATATGTCCTTTAAAAAAATCTGAGAATGTTCCATTATTTAATGCGCGCTCTAACCCCATCATGTCGATTGGAAACCAGCAACGACCTGATTCATAAGGACCCATAACAACAGGAGTGATTCCATTTAGAAAGTACCATGATGGATTTTTATCTTTTATTACAATATCTGAAAATGGAACAAAGTCCTGGTAAGTTGCCCCGTAACCATGAAGGACTACTACTGCAATATTAGAGTCTTTCTTACTCACTATTGCATCGATATCTTGAATTCTTTCAACTTTCATATTTAGGCCTTTTGATATTTCTTTACTCTTTTTCTGTCAGGGTAACATGTTTGACAAAGCTCACACTGTAAACCATCACATTGTCTAGCTGCGCAGTACTTTCTTCCAAAGAATATAATCTGCAAATGAAGCTTATTCCATCTGTCCTCTGGAAAACAGCGCTTTAGATCCTTTTCTGTTTGAACAACATTTTTTCCACTAGTTAGTCCCCACTGTTGAGCAAGACGATGAATATGTGTATCAACAGGAAAAGCAGGAATACCAAAAGATTGAGCTAGTACCACCCCAGCTGTCTTATGACCTACTCCTGGGAGTTCTTCAAGGTCTTCAAAGTTAGCAGGGACAACTCCGCCATGCTTTTCAATAAGAATTTCACTCAACCTATGGATGGCCTTAGCTTTTCTAGGTGCAAGCCCACAAGGTCTTACAATCGCCTGAATCTCATCCACTGTTAGCTTAACCATATCTTCTGGACATGTAGCCTTTTCAAACAGTGCTGGAGTTACTTTATTAACTCTTTCATCTGTACACTGAGCAGATAATAGAACTGCAATCAATAGAGTAAAAGGATTTGAATGGTCAAGAGGAACAGGAGTCTCTGGAAAGAGTTCTTCTAGCCTGTTATCTATGTACGCTGCGCGTTCTTTTTTTGTTTTCATGGACACAAACTATCAAATAACCAACATATATTCTACATAATGAAGGGAATTATTCGCCAAAAAGAGAGCTAGATTGGATTATTTCACTAGATATTTCTTCAAAAAAGTTATCTTTATGCTTTGTAATTTGATCGAGAGAAATATAGCGATCTCCACTAATTCCACATGGGTAAATATTTGATAATACCTTCTGCATTTTTTCATCAAGGTAAAGATTTAGCGCCAAACCATGATAAGTAATAAACTTGTGGGAGCACAACCCGATTGAGGCCAATTTTTTATCATTGGTCCAAATCCCAATGAGGTCTTCTTCACATGAAAGATTTGTAAGATCATAAAGAGATTCTAAACTCCCCTTAACCTCATTTAAAATCTCTCTTAAAAAATCCATCACTTTCTTCTTACAATTCTCTAAACTAACAATTGGATATAAAACCAATTGACCGGGGTGATGAAAAGTTACACCTCCACCTCTCTTTATATCATGAATTGGAATACCTATGACTTCTCTCAATTCATTATCAAAATCAATTAGAAAAGTATCCGCTTTAGTTCTTCTTTGAAGTCCTCTTCCCAATGTTAAACAGTGGGGATGACTACAAAGAATAATAACCTTAACCTTCTTATCTAGATAGACTCTTTGGACAACTTCCTCTTGAAATAAAAGTGCGAGTTCATAACTCCAATTTTCTTTTATTACATAGAAGGTATTCTTGCCCTTTATATGAATATTCTCAAAAGTCAGATCAAACTCAGATAAAGTTAATCCATCAAAAAAATTCAAACGTCATGCCCCTGATTCTTTAGATGCTTTAAGTAATCTGCAGCTTTATAACTACTACGAACAAGTGGACCACTGGCTACAAACTTGAAGCCTTTTTCATAAGCAATTTTTTTAAGGTCTTCAAACTCTTCAGGTTTGTAGTACCTAGAAACTGGTAAGTGCTTCTGTGTAGGTCTTAGGTATTGTCCAAAAGTTACAATATCACAGTCTACTGCTCTCAGATCATCCATGCATTCAAGTATTTCATCTTTCTCTTCACCAAGACCTACCATAATCGATGTCTTAGTGGATATTTTAGGAAATTTTTCTTTATAAAATTTCAAACAGTTTAGAGTTTGCTGATATCCCGCCCTTCTGTCCCTAACGGTGTGAGTAAGCCTTTCTACTGTCTCTATATTTTGAGCAATAACAAAAGGCTTTGCGTTACCAAGAGTTACCATATGCTCTTCTACTCCATTAAAATCTGGAACTAAAACCTCCACTAGAGTAGATGGATGATTATCTCTTACAGATTCAATAACCTTAGCAAAGTGAGATGCCCCATAGTCGTGCAAGTCGTCTCTATCGACACTTGTTATAACGAGGTAATTCAAGGACATTACTTTTGCCATATTAGCAGCGTTAGCAATCTCTTCTTCATTTATGACCCCTTTAGGGTTTCCAGTATCAACATGACAAAACTTACATGCCCTAGTACACGTTCCACCTAGGATCATCATTGTTGCAGTCTTTGCATCCCAGCACTCAGTTAAATTTGGACAACTTGCCTCTTCGCACACTGTCCATATCTTGTTATCTCTAAGATTCTTTTTAAGCTCAGTATAATTATCTCCACCAGGTAGACGGATCTTAAACCAATCAGGCTTTTTCTCTAAGGATTGCTTATTTTTCTTCTTGAGCAGCTCTTGGGCCATTTCTCTTTTTTTCTTAATCTTTTCTCTTTGTTCATCGTAATCGTACATAATATGGACCTAGATTTATAAGTAGTACTTTTGAACTAATATGCTTCAGTCCTAAAAGTATGTCTATATAAGTGAATCTTTTGTCTACCAATAGCTAGACTCCGGACATTATAGCCCCAACTTTAGACAAGTTGATACTACTAGCTATGTATTTTCAATACGTTACTATTGGCATATCCCTTGCTTAGTTAATAGTGAGATCAAGAGGATCTTAGGCAATAATGAAAAGGAGTTCACATGAAAAACAAATTAACAACGCTACTTATAATTAAACCAATAATAATTCTAGCTCTAGTCATTACTTTTAAGCCTACAACAAAAATATCACACAATATTAATTTGAATGAAGAGACCCAGACTATGAGAGGTTACTTTCTAGAAGAACAAAGTATGAAGCTTATTGTCACACATAAAAGAGTACAGGCATTAAAAGAGAAAATATTAGAGTCCTCAAAAAGAGTCATGATGCAAAACAAGGGACAGTTTGTACAAATGGTAAAAGATTTTAATTTGGCCATTGAGGAATTTGAAAAACTAACTGAATATAAATCTAAGACATGGAATAATAGTCGAAAAAAATTCATATCTTTAATGAAGAATGTTGAGGTACAACAAATGGATCTTCACCAAAACTTAAGCCAGAGAAAGGTCGTTAGTATCTAGTCCTATATTGGCCAAGAGTAACTTCTTAATGCTATAAATTAGCATGCGGAAGTTACTTATTTCTTTAATTAATCTTTATCAGGTGGCGATTTCTCCTCTTTTTGGGAGTAAATGTAGATTCTACCCAACCTGTTCTCACTATACCAAAGAAGCCATTTCAAAACTTCCTCTATATAAGGCACTCTACTATAGCACCTTGCGTATTTTAAGATGTCATCCTTTCAATCGAGGCGGTTATGATCCAGTTCCTAAAAGCTAGTCTTATTTTTTTAATGGTCATGAGTAGCTATAGTTATGAATTGAATTTTAAAAAAAATAAATCTGAAAAGGTATCAATCAACTTTTCTGAAATAAACGGTAGTAAAGTTTACTCTCAAACAGACGAGGAGAAGATTGCTCCGGCCTCTGTCCTTAAAATATTCAGTATGACATATGCACTTAATGTCTTAGGTCCAAACTTTAAATTTAAAACAAAAATATTCCACACAGGAAAAATCGAAAATAATATTTTAAATGGAGACCTTTACTTTGTTGGAGATGGGGATCCATATTTCAATCATCCACAATTAGTAAACACAGCACTTTCAGTAGTCAGAAGAGAAATTAAAAAGGTCAACGGTAATCTATATTATGATAACACCCTCTTTCCTCAGATAGATGTGTTATCTAAGCTTGGCCTTGGAGATCAGACATATAATCCAAGTGTGGGAGCACTAAATGCAGAATTTAATAGACTGAGTCTGTGGACAAGCACTAGACCTCCAAAGTCAATTATTCCAGGAATGCCTCTAGAGATAAAGGAAGCTAAGAGTGGTTTTATGCCTACTCAAGACTTTAGATCAAACGATGACGCTAAGGAGTCCTGGTGGATGAGAAAAAATGCGAAGTTAACTTTAAGAACAGATTTACCTATAAGAGATGCTGGTCAGTGGTCAGCACAGTTACTAAAGTACCACTTAAATAATTTTGGGGTTGAAGTAACAAAAGTCGCAATGAAAAAATTACCTAAAGACTCAACTCTAATTTCTAGTGAAGCGAGTCTCCCTTTATGGAATTTAGTGACTTTAACTATGGAGTATTCTAATAATCTATTAGCTGAAGCCATTGCGCTTAGGGCCTGTGTAGAGAAAAGAATTAGTCCACTAACGTTAGAGAATTGTGCCAAAGTTATCTCTAAGTCAATAAATTCAAAGTCACCACCAAAAATATTCAATTCATCAGGTCTATCCGTAGATAATGAACTATCGGCCAAAGATATGACCAACTTTCTAAAGAGTAACTTTCAGAAGTCTTGGAAAAATCATACTTTTCTAAGCCTTTTATCGTACTCTGGACAATCAGGATGGCTAAGAAATAGACTTGCCTCTCCTGGCTATAATATGAGAGTTTTTGCAAAGACAGGATCTCTAGACTTTGTTAATAATATTGCTGGCTATATTAGAACGAGATCAGAAAAGTGGTATAGCTTTAGTCTCCTCCATACAGAAGATAAAAAAAGAGAAGCAATAAGTGAACTTGATTCAAAGAACTATAAAACTCTCAAGAATCAAGCCGAAACTTGGAGAAAAAAATCTCTTGATAGAACAGATAGTTTTTTAAAAGAATTTATAGATAATAACTAAGGACATATACATGACAGAATTTATTTCAACGAAGCACTTTATTGGATTCCCTTGTACTCATAGACAATGGAAAGCGGATTCACATTGTAAGTATGTACATGGATACTCAAGATCATTCTACTTTGAGTTTAAGTCAACAGAGCTCACAAAAGAAGGATGGGTTGTAGACTTTGGCGGACTAAAGGATATAAAGATCTGGCTAGATGATATGTTTGATCATACTTTTCTTGCATCTTCTGATGATCCATTCTTAGAAACATTTAAACAACTAGATAAAGATGGTGTTATCCAACTTAGAGTTTTACCAAATGCAGGAATGGAAGGAACTGCTCAATACGTATATGAACAGGTAAACCCTATGATAAAGAAATTAACAAATAACAGAGCATGGATATCTCGCTTAGAAGTAAGAGAGAATGAAAAGAACTCTGCAATACTAATTCCTAAAAATTAATAAGTAATTATAAGTAAGCATTTAAAAAGAAGTTAGGGTTGAGGATAAGTTTATCAAAGGTTTGAAAATCTTTAATCACTCTAACTTCTTTAATTTTTTTGAACCTTGGAAAGTCTAAGTCCCATCCTCCACCAAGTATAACAGTAGTCTCAATAGTTAAATGCTTATCCAACTCACTTAAATAATGAACCATATTCTTTTCATAATCCCACTTATCAGAAGAAACGACCCCCATTATAATAGTATTAATTTTAAGTGCATTTACTGCCTCACCTAAGCATACAGCTGGGTGTGAAGCTCCTAAATAGCTCGTTGATACTCTATTTGATCTACAAATAATATCAGCAATAAGAATTGATAACTCATGTAAGTTTCCATCAGGGGTGGCCAGAGCTACTCGATTATTTGAGTCTAGAAAGTTTGGAAGAGCTAATTGTGCAAGCTGGTCACGAATAATTGTTGAAACAATATGTTCTTGAGTGACTGAAAAATCCCCCTTACTGACTTTCATTCCAATCTCTTGCATCACAGGTAAAACGACTTTGAAAATGAATTCCTTTGCTCCACAATTCATTCTTAAGTGTTGAAGTTCTGATACAACTTCGTCTATTGCATACTTTGAAAGATGCTCAAACAGTTTGGAGATACTTACATCTGTCCAATAGGAGCTATCCTCTTTTACATCACCAGAGGCCTCTGAAAGTGTAGTCAATTCCTCCAGTGATAACATTCCAACCTTTGAAATAGCATGTCCCTGGTTCAACAAATCACCAATTAGTGTCGCCCTTTCTAGGTCTTCAAAAGAGTACAATCTTTGACCACCTTCAGTTCTTTCTGGTGTAAATGCCTGATATCTTTTTTCCCAAGTACGGATTGAGTGTGGCAAAACACCACAAGCCTTTGATAATACTTTAATTCCGACACTATTTTTCATAAAGACCTCAATAAATATAGAATATTTGACTAACTAATGTATACTATAATACATAATCATTAATTAATCAACGATCGAGGAAAGTTATGAAAATTCTAATTACAGGTGCTACAGGCCTAGTCGGAACGAGACTAATGGAAGAGCTTATTCTCAGTGGTAGAGAGGACATCAGAATCCTTACGACAAGCAAGAGCCGAGCTAAGAAAAGTATCGACTTCCCCGTTGAAATATTTGAATGGAACCCATTAAAAGATCAAATAGAATCAGGTGCACTTGAGGGTGTAGATATTATTTTTCACTTGGCCGGAGAGAGTGTTGCTGACGGCAGATGGAGTGAGGAAAGAAAAAAGAGAATACTTAACTCAAGAGTAAAAGGTACTCAAATAATCTTAGATGAGATCGCTAGAAGTACTACTAAACCAAAGAAATTTATCTCCTCTTCAGCTGTTGGTATTTATGGAAGTGACTTAAGTGATAAGGTTATAACAAGTCAATCTGAACATGGTAATGACTTTCTGGCAGATGTTTGTAAAGCTTGGGAGTCAACACTATTGAACCATCAAATAGAGGGAATGAAGGCCCATACTCTTAGAACTGGAATTGTCTTAAGTAGCGAAGGTGGCGCCTTAACAAAAATGCTTACCCCATTTAAGATGGGAGTAGGAGGAATCCTAGGTTCTGGTAAGCAATATATGAGCTGGATTCACAGAGATGATTTAGTAAGTGCTTTTATTTTTATTATGGATCACGACTGTAAGCAGAAGGCCTATAATGGAGTTTCTCCTAACCCACTTACAAATAAAGAGTTCACTAAAGTATTAGGAAAAGTATTGAGCCGACCAACTTTCTCTCCTGCACCAGGCTTCATGCTTAAGCTAATATTTGGAGAGATGTCTGATATTCTATTAAAAGGTCAGAGAGTTATGCCAACAGAGCTAACGGCTGAAGGATTTAATTTTCAATATAAAGAACTTAGCGCTGCCCTAAAAGAAATTCTAATGTACGACCTTAACGGAGAAGTTCTTTTTAAAAGGTACCAGTGGGTTAATTCTCCAATAAATAATGTATTCTCATACTTTTCAGAGGCAAAAAACTTAGAGAAGATTACTCCAGCGTATCTCAACTTCAAAATCTTAGGGATGAATACAGAAAAAATTGAATCAGGTTCGTTAATTGATTATAAGTTACAAATCCATGGTGTACCTTTTAAGTGGAAAACAAGAATAAATGACTTTAATGAAGGTCACTCCTTTATAGATGAGCAGCTGAAAGGACCTTATTCAAAATGGATTCATAAGCACGATTTTATTCCTGTAAAAAAAGGAACCCTAATTTCAGATAAAGTTGTCTATAAAATCCCTCTCGGGTTCTTAGGAAAACTTGTTGCTGGTTGGTACATCAAGCGTGATGTATCGAATATTTTTAACTTTAGAAACTCTGTAATAAACAAGACTTTTGTTTAAAGGTAGAATTGATGAAACAGCTATTTTTAATGTTGTTATTTGCTTCTTGCACCACTCTAAGTGCAAATGACCTTCCTCTAGACACTGTTAATAGTGTGGATCTAGAGCGTTATTCAGGTAAGTGGTATGAAATTGCTCGCTTTGAACAAAAGTTTCAAAAAAACTGCACGGCCGTCACGGCAACATATCGTGTAAGAAAAGATGGCGATGTCGATGTGACAAATACTTGTAGAAAACACACACCAGATGGAGAGCTTAAGATTGCTAAAGCAAAAGCTTGGGTTATCGATAAAGATACAAATGCAAAACTCAAAGTTCAATTTTTTCTTAGAGCAATAAAACTACCATTCTTTGCAGGTAACTATTGGATTCTAGATCTAGGACCTGACTATGAATATGCAATAATAGGAGACCCTTCAAGGAAGTACCTTTGGTTCCTAAGCAGAACAAGTTCTATCAGTGAAGAACTCTATCAAGAATTAATTGATAAAGCAGAAGACATGAGTTTTGACACTAGCAAGTTACTAAAAACTATTCATTAACCAAAGGTATAAAATGCAAGAAGAATCAAAGCCAATAATTGCAATAAGCTCATGCCTACTTGGTAAACTAGTTAGATATGATAAGAATCACTGTCAAGATAAATGGATCTTACAAGAACTATCAAAATATGTGGAGATTGTACCTATTTGTCCCGAGATGGAGATGGGACTTGGAGTTCCAAGAGAAGAGATTCACCTCTATTTTAATAAGGAAGATAAGACCGATATAAGACTAAAAAATAAATATGAAGGAAGTGATCTTACAGAACTAGCTGAAGAGACATATAAAAGAATGAATACCGATCTATTTACTAAGAATATCGATGGTTTTATTCTGACTAAAAAATCACCTTCTTGTGGCCTAGACAATGTTAAAACAATTCAAAAAGATGATCCCTCTGTAGTAACAAGGTCAGTTGGTCTATTTGCAAAAAATATACTTGAAAACTTCCCAAGTACTCCAACTATAGATAGTGGAAGACTTTTAAATAAATCATTGAGAGAAAACTTTCTAAAAGGGGTTTATGCTCACTACCGTTTTCAAACAATGGAAAAAACTCCTGGAAAATTTCAAGAATTTCATAAGAAGTATAAGTATATACTGATGGACCATTCAACTATTAACTTGAAGAAGCTTGGAAAAATTGTAGCTGATGCAAAGAAAGAAACTATAAATGATTCACTTAATGATTACTACACTCTCTTTTTTGAAACACTTTCAATTGAAGCAACTCCTAAGACAAGATGTAATACTCTCCAACACCTAATGGGTTACTTTAAAAAAAATCTTGAGTCTCATGAAAAAAGCGAAGTCTTAACTCTACTTGATGACTATCGAGACGATATTGTGAATTATGATGTGCTTTTGAAGTACTTTGATTTACTTACAAAGAAATATGATGTTCCTTACTTATTAACACAATACTACTTCGCTCCTTGTCCAAAAGGATTAAAGTTATTAAAAGAGATATGAAAAAAAACAAAGTAAATATTTTTTGGTTCAGAAGAGATCTAAGATTAGAAGATAACACCGCCCTATACCATGCCTTAAATGCAGAGTATCCAGTTATACCAGTCTTCATATTTGATAAAAATATTTTAAAAGGGCTTGATGATGAGGATGCAAGAGTTACATTTATACATGACTCACTTTCTAAGATAAGAGAAAAGCTTAAAACTCACCAAAAAGATATTCATACATATTTTGATACTCCTCTAGATGCTTGGAAGGAAATACTTAAAAGCTACGATATTGACTGTGTTTACTCAAATGAAGATTATGAACCATATGGGATATCTAGAGATGAAAAAGTTTCCAAACTATTAAATAAGAATAACGTAGAATTTATTCAGCACAAAGATCATTGTATATTTTCTAAAAATGATGTTTTAAAAAAGGATGGAAAGCCTTATACCGTCTATACGCCTTACAAGAACAAGTGGCTAGAAACTCTAACTCCCGAGGACTTCAAAAGTTTCAGTTCAGAGAAAATGATCCAACATTTCTTAACGACAACACAAAAAAAAATTCACAGCTTAGAAGATATTGGTTTCACTCCTTCGAAGATAAAAATACCTAAAAGAGTCATTAGAAAAAAAATATTAAATGATTACCATAACACCCGAGATATTCCCTCAGTAGATGGAACTTCTCTACTTGGAATCCACTTAAGGTTTGGAACAGTTAGTGTTAGAAAATTAGCATCTATTGCTTTTCATACTAATAAAGTGTGGCTTAGTGAACTTATTTGGAGAGAGTTCTTCTCACAAATTCTCTATCACTTTCCTCACGTTCAAAACGCTCCCTTTAGAGAAAAATATGAGGGGATTGAATGGAGAAATAACAAGAAAGAATTTAAACTATGGTGCGAAGGAAGAACTGGTTTTCCACTTGTAGATGCAGGAATGAGAGAGCTCAATGCTACCGGACATATGCACAATAGAGTAAGAATGGTTGTTGCAAGTTTTTTAATTAAAGATCTACTCATTGATTGGAGATGGGGAGAGAAATACTTTGCGAGTAAACTTCTAGATTTCGAACTTGCTTCTAACAATGGAAATTGGCAATGGGCAGCTGGCACAGGTTGTGATGCAGCTCCCTACTTTAGAATTTTTAATCCAGAGACTCAACTTAAGAAGTTTGACTCTGATTTTAAATATGTAAAAAAATGGGTCCCAGAGTATGGAACACAAGAATATTGTTCAGAAATCGTAGACCACAAAGAGGCCTATCACAGAGCAATCTTTACTTATAACCGGGCGGTTAAATAATGGAAAAGAATCTTATATATGTACCAAATGAAACATTTGCTAACTTTGAAAGTAGAAAAAGGGCACACTTCGTAAACTCACTAAGTGGAGTAAAGTCCGCGAACCTTATTGGAACAATATCTGGTGACTCTCAAACGAATCTAAGTATTGTTAGTTCTGCCTTTCACTTAGGAGCCTCACCTGCACTTATGGGAATAATTATTAGGCCAGATGTTTCTCCAAGACATACACTTGATAATATAAGAGAGGAAAAATTCTTCACTCTAAATCATGTAAATGAAGATATTTACCAAAAAGCACATCAGACAAGTGCTCGCTACCCTAGAGAAGTATCGGAGTTCGATGCTTGTGGGCTAACTGAAGAATATTTAGAAGAATTTAAAGCTCCCTTTGTTAAAGAGTCAAATATAAAGCTTTCAATGGAACTCGTAAGAGAAGTACCTATTATTGAAAATGGTACCCATATGTTAATTTCTAAAATTCTTGGGGCCTGGATTCCAGATTCAGCACTTGAAAGTGATGGTCATATCAGTATCTTAGATGCGGGATCGGTATGCGTAACGGGGCTCGATAGCTACCACTCTATCTCTAAACTCGAGAGACTCCCCTACGCAAAACCTTAGCTGATCACAATTTTGACAGAGGTTGGAAATATTTCAATATACAATAGAAGAATCTCAAATCATGTTAAATTTTAAGGACTTACCAATAACTGGAGTCCTTACTTGTTCAAAACTGCCCTTGTCTCAATTCTCACCTTAAGCTCTGTACACGCTATAGAATGCAGACTAGTAAACAACCAAGGACACCAACCAATTTCTCTATCAGGTAAGAAGCTATCTGTATTCTGGAGCCAGGAGTACGCAGGAACAGACTTAGTAAAGGAAGAGCTTGATAATATTCCTTGGGCCAAGAGAGTTAACGTTTCAGTATTTGATAGTGGTTTTGAAAAAGAGTTTATTAATATCTCTCAAACAACAAAAGTAGACTCGTCATTTATTATAAGAAATAGAAAGATGACGGCCCACCACGGAACAAGTGTTGCAAATATTATTAATGGAAATAACAGCTATGGAGTGAGTAACAAAGTAGATTATCTTGGACTTCGAAATGTTAAATATTCCGCAATGTATGGATCTGAATTTAATAGATACGAGAAAATAAAAAAATATCCCAAAATAATTTCTAATTCATATGGATGGCAAAATACAGAGAGAACTAGAGAGTTATCTCTTATGGCAAAAGAGAGAGGCATACTTTGGTTTCTCGCTTCAGGAAATGATTACCCTTTAGAGATTTCAGAAGTTGAAAATAACTCTGGAGCACTTCTAGTAGGATCTCATGCTCCTAGTGGACTTCAGTCTTCTTTTTCTCAGGTTTCTGAGAATGTTATCACCCTTGCCGGTGGAGATGACTACCAAGCAAGTATAGATGGAAAAGGAGAACATACTAATTTTGGTGGAACTAGTGGGGCCACACCTCTTGTAGCAGGAAGTATTGTAAATATTGCTTCTTTAATTCCAAATATCACTTACGAACAAACAAAGAAGCTGATAAAGAAAACCAATCTACCTAGCTTTGAAACAAATAAAAACTATACATATTCTCCAGGAATCTTTAATGCCTACAAAGCGTATAGGGTCGCTAAAAGAATTGCTCTAGCGTGCCTCTATAATATTGATTCAAAGGATAGTGACTGCGTTTCGAAGCAACTAGATAATGATGAAAACTTTGATTTCAGAGATCAAGTACAGATACTCCCTAGTAAAGACGATATTTTAAATAGTGAGTTGAGCTGTGAACAGAGACAGAAAGAATTCAAAAGACTTAGAAAAATATCTCTTCTTTTAGACTCCCCACAGATCTGGGGTGAGCTTGATTCAATCTACACTAAAATTGGATACACAAAGAACTCAGAGTATTACAGTAATTTGAAAAATAGATTTAGACTGTCACATACAGTCATTTCACAGATGGAAAGAGGAGCGCTTAGTGCAATCAATGATGAGCGATACTTTGAAGCCTACTTTAGATATCAAGATTACTTTTCTGATGATTATCAAGTTCAGTTATCTAAGGCCCTAGTGCTAGATAAGAAAATAAGTAAATATTGGATTGTTCATTTCTTAACCGAACTGAAGTCTCCACTTCTTCCCTCTGTTAGAAGTTACCTAGAAAGATCCCTAATTGGGGCGAACCTAGAGCTAACAGACTACATCAACCAAGTGCTTAGTAGATACTAAGCTGCCACTGTCTTAGTGTCTTGATAGACACCGGCATACTTAGTATCAACACCCATAATATGACTTACTAGCCAATTCTTTAAAAATGCAACAAGCTTTTGCTTATTAACAGTTCCATTTTTGATATCGGCCTCATGACTTCTTAATAGTGATAAGAGATTATCGTGAATTTTCTTATGAGCATCATACTCCTCATATTCAAAACTTCTCATAAACTCTTCTTCATGAGTAAAGTGCTCAACAGTGTAATCACACATATCATTAAATTTAGGTAACATCTCTGCAGATGTTTCATTGTTGAGGCTATCAACGAGGATATTAATTTTATTAACAAGAATCTGGTGCTCATCATCCATATCATCAACATGAATCAAATAATCATCCTTCCATTCAAAGAGTTCTGCATCATTAGAAGTAACCCTTTTCTTACCAGTTGTAGATAAAACTATATTATCTACAATTTCATCTAAACTTTGAGATTCTTGAGAGACACTGTATGCTACTTGCTTAGACTGACCTACCACTAAATTAATTTTTTGATTTACTTGATTAAGAAGATTTACTGCCTGGGTAATCTCTTCTACACCTTGCCTTTGTTCAACTGATGCAGAGGATATTTCATTTACAGATCTATTAACTTCATCAATTCTTAAAGAGATATCTTCAAGAGACTTTCCACAGAGAAGAACTGCTTCTTCACCCATAGAGATACTCTTCTCACTGTCTTCAGATATTCTTTTAACTGCCAACTCACTTTCTTCAACGATACCATCAACTCGGGCAGTACTCTCCTCAAGCATTGTTGATATTTCGTCTGCAGCTGTTCCACTTAGATTAGCAAGGTTACCAATCTCTTCTGCAACAACAGCGAATCCTTTTCCATGTTCTCCCGCTCTAGCCGCTTCAACAGAAGCATTGAACGAAAGTAATTTCGTCTGAAAAACAATATCATTTATAACTTTTGTTTTCGTATTAATATCTTTGATTACATTACTAATTTCTAAAATCTTATTATTAGATTCTAATATATAATTTGAAAATGTAATATTTCCCTCTTTAATCTTGTTAAAACTATCTTGTAAATTAACTACGGCATCGGCCCCTTTTTTGGATGCACTAACACATTCATTAGATAGAGTCGTTGCATTTTCACAATTTGAAGAGCTTCGACTAGACATTGCATTAATCTCATCTAATGCAGTTGCCGTTTCATGAAGAGACTCTGACTGTTCCAAAGATCCCTCTTCTAGCTCTCTATTTGTATTTAATATTTGATCTGAGGTCCCAAGAATAACTCTATTAGATTTTTCTAAGCTTTTTAAAACGTCTTGCACTTTGAAGATAGTTTTTTGCTTTTTAAGAAGTAATGTAAATAGAAATAAATTTGTTATTAGAAGTGTCCCCCCCCAAATATATTGATTAACATCAAAGAAGTAATTTACTCCAGTGATAGACACAATAAATAATGGTAAACCGACATAACTAACATACTTCATAAAAAAGCTCCTCATGCTAACAATAACGGTAAGTCACTTTATGGTGTGAGTTAATTTATGGTTAAGAAAAAATCTAGAAAATTTGATAAGGATCGACGTCAATCTTGTAACTTATTGAATTTGAACGATTATATGACCTTTCAAAGTAGGTTAAGAGTTTATGAAGATGATTTATATCATGTGATTTCAGAGCTATATACCAAGTAAATTGATTTAATCTTTTCTCAATCATGGCAGGACTTGGCCCTAAAATATCGACATTTAAATTATTCTTCGAGCAAACATCCTTCAAAGTTTGTGCCACAGAGATCACATTATCAGTCAACTTCTCTCTGAAGCGAGAGTGGAAGTATATTGCGGCCATCTTAGAGAATGGAGGAAAATTGGAAATATCTCTAATAATTAATTCATCTTCATAGAACTCTTTAAATGAGTGATCTTTAATATATTCAAAAACTTTATTAGATGGACTTAGAGTTTGGATTAAAACTTTTGCATCTGGTGAATACCTACCAGCTCGGCCATTGATCTGCGTGATCAATTGATATGCCTTTTCAATCGCCCTAAAATCAGGAAAGTTCATTATAGAGTCTACACCAAGAACAAGGACTAAATTTACCTTTTCAAAATTGTGACCTTTTGAAAGCATCTGTGTTCCAACAAATACATCAATCTCTTTATTGTGAAAACGATTCAGTTTATCCTCAAGCTGAGTTACATTTTTGATTTCATCTCTATCAAAACGTTCAATATTATATTTAGGTAAATGGGCCTCAAGAACTTCTTGAATCTTCTCCGTTCCAAATCCTTTTTGAAGTAGACTCATATTTCCACATTCCGGACATATCTCTGGCATGGGAATTTCATAATCACTGTGAGCACTTCTTAAAACATTCTTTCTTTTGAAATATCTTAACGGAGTATTTGTATTTGGATCTTCAAACTTCTTTCCACAGCCTCTGCATTGAATGTAGTTAGCAAACCCTAGTCTATTAACAAAGACTAGTACTTGCTCACCTTTTTCTAGTTTTTCTTTAATCGCCTCAAGAGATTTTGAATGAATTGGCCATAGGTTATTAATTTCAAACTTTGGGCCACTAGATCTCTTTTCTTCTCTACAATCAATCAGTTCTATATCAGGAAATCCACCTGAAGCTCTTTTTTCTAAAGGATAGTAATTATCTGACTTCTCAGAAAAAGAGTGAAAATTTTCAACTGTGGGAGTCGCTGAACCAAGGACTATTGGACAATTGGACAGTTGAGCTTTTTTTATTGCTACATCTCTTCCATTGTATGGACATCTATCACTTTGCTTAAATGATTGATCGTGTTCCTCATCAACTATGACAAGACCTAGG
>NZ_JBFGYP010000008.1:0-50123 GCF_041587335.1 Halobacteriovorax sp. | reverse complement strand
TAGACTGAAGTCTCCAATCATTTTTTGTTTTGAATCATTCTCTTTAATAAATTGAAGGGCCCCTAAGTTTCTAACGAGTATATAGTCAGGTTTAATTCTTAGAAGGAGTTTCAAGTGATGGTATTCACCTGGCTTTAGTATACGATTGGTTGCTATTGCAGATTTAATGTTGGAGTTTCTCAGTAGTTCTAAAGATTGAACGTAGTCTCTTCCAAATTCATAATCAAGGATAATGAAATCGATATTATTTTTAACATGATCATTGTTATTTAAGATAGGAAGCAGTTGTTCAAGTTGTGATATTTCCCTTAGAAGTAATCTTATCTTAGGTGAAGTTGCTATCGTAGAGTTTGACACCTCTGGAAGAGTGAAGCTGTTAAGCTCTCTCTTTGGTCTGTCTATAACTTTATCTAATAAGTTATTAATTGCTCTTTGTCTTAATTTCTTTAAAGTTTTGTTTGGAATAAAAGGAGACTTCTCTGAAAGAATTATCTCCGGTGACTTACATTCAAAAGGAGTCGAGCTGAGTGCAGTTAACTCTTTTTTAATGTTCTTAATATTTAGTTTATTTTTAGATTCTTCTAAAATTAATTCATCTTTTATTATAACTTCAAGTTCATTCTGCGAGACTCTTATAGATAGGTTTTCACAAACTTTTGCTGTTAGCTCAATTGTTATTGGTCTCTTTGATAGTAAGTTCTTATCTGTAAATGACTTTGTTAATGATTTTACAAGTTGTGGTGAAGAAGTTTGGTATACATTATATCCCTCTTTCACATTAGTAATTTTAAATTCTTTCGGCAGGTAGATTTCAAATCGTCTATTTTTTAAAGTTCTTATATCATAGATCATGGCACCAGTTTCTTTCTTCTTTGGCTCAGAAACACTGGCAAATAATAAACCGTCACCTTTCTCTAGATTCTTGTCAGATGCTATAATTATAGATCTATTTCTAACTTCTTGGACCTGTCCAATTTTCAATCCTCTATTACTACCAAAGGTTCCATCTACTAAATCTTGATGATTCACACCGTGGAGCCAACCTGGAAAAAATCCCCTGGAGTAGGTGATTGCCATATTCTCTTTTTCTGTTTTCGATACTGATCCATTATCAATTGCATTTCTATAAGTGTTGGCAACACTGGCCACAAATAATGGGCTCTTTAATCTTCCTTCAACTTTCAATGAATCAACACCTATTGCTTCTAGTTTTGCAACATCATCTATTCCACATAGGTCTTGAGGGGAGACTAGGTACTTCTGATCTACGAGGTCGACTTTTTTATCATCAACAATTAGATCATATTCAAAGCGACAACTTTGAGCACACTGTCCTCTATTAGCACTTCTTCCGCCGATACTCTCACTCGTAAAACACTGTCCAGAGTATGCAACACAAAGAGCTCCATGTACGAAGACTTCAAGTTCTTTATCTGTGTTCTCTTTAATTATTTTTATTTCTTCTAAACTATTCTCTCTACCAAGAACATATCGTTGAATATCTAGGTCTTTTGTTAACTCAATGGCCATTTCATTTGTAACTGTCATCTGAGTAGAGGCGTGAACAACTTGCCATGGGGCAATTTCTTTTATTATTTTCACAAGGCCTAGGTCCTGAACAATAATTGCATCAGGAGCGAGGGGGAGTAGTTTATTTAATAGCTCTATTGCTTTTTCTAGTTCTTGCTCGAAAATTACAATATTAAAAGCAACATTAACTTTTACATCGTATGTATGACAGAGTTTGATGATCTCTTCTAATTGCTCAAAGCTGTGATTGGTAGTTCTACCTCTTGCATTAAATTCAGGCATGCCAACGTAAATAGCATTTGCACCATTGTGTATGGCCGCTTGGCACATTTCAATATTTCCAACAGGGAGAAGTAATTCAGGTTTTTTTGTCATAACCCTGATAAGTAGCAGAGAGTACTTGAAAGTACAACGGAAATGAAAAGAATTACACGACATAAAGGTCTGAATTTGCTATAAAATACTTATCAAGGTGAATAACAATGCAAGATAAATTGAAACTCTTTTTAAGCTCATTTTCAGCACTCTTAGACTATGAGAATCATCATCAGTGGTCCCACTGGATGTCTTCTGTAGAAAAGATGTTAGATCAGAACTTTTCAGACTCTTATGATCACTATACGAAAGCTTTTGGTGGCGCTGGAACTTTAAATGATATTCATTTTTCAGACCCATGGAGTCTTACACTATTTTGGAAGTTAAGATCTGTTATTGGGATCTATTTTAGTTGTATTGAACTTGATAAAGATGTTCTTACGCAGCTTGCAGAATTCAAAGACGAGAAGCTTGAAAACCTAAAGGTTCACTGCTGCTCTAATTGTAATGCTAGGTTTGTTACCCAGAGAGATCTAATTCAAACTCAAATACCTTCTAAGATAAATTCTTTAATATTAGAGGATGTATATACCACTCCTATGAGAACTCTCTATGAACGCTTTTCAGTTCTTAGAAAAACAAGTGTCGAGCTTCTTGAGGAGTTAAAGGGAACTATTGATCCTGACTGGGAAATTGTTAAATCTGATCCGTGGTATCAGCCTTGTGCCAAATGTTCTCAAAATAAACTTAAATTACAGAATTACAAGTATGATGGAACTAAGTGGTCGATGCTCACTTAGTCCCAGTTCTTTTATCTTAAGTTACTCAGCTTTTGATGATCCTTGCCATGAAAGAATAGCATTCTGTGATTTCTATAGTATTCTTTAACTTCCTTTTCGTGCTTCAAAATTGGGTGGGCAATTACCCAGCTAACTAGAAGCATTGCTGTTCCTAACATAGCAATAATAATTCCAAAGAATGATGGACCTGAATAGGCAACGTATTGTTCATATGCAATATAGTAAATATACATCGAGGCTATCAATGTAACATAGTGAAAATGTTCATGTGTTTTTAAGAAATAGACGCTATGGTGAGTGTCAATCTCATCGTGAAGTTCTTCATCACTCATTTTTAAGTGACCATTTTCGACCATTGTTTCTTCGACTTTGTAGTACATTTCTACTTCGTCTTCATCGGCCTCTGCAATAGGGTGCAATTGTGTTGAGAGCATCTTAAACTCCTTAGTTTCCTTCTATTTAAAGGATATCTAAGGAGTATGAAGATTTTGTTAAAAAGATTTTTTATTGTCTATAGGTTTCAACTATTTGTAATAATGAATCTTCATCATCACAGTTAACAATAGTTGAGTCTTCCCATGTAAAAGGTGTTTCGTTTTGAGCTGTATGCATAGCACATAGGTCTAAGAACTTTGTACCGGCCAAGTATTTATCAGCACCTTGTTTCACTTGTACTTTAAAAGCAATACCTTTGTTTTCTAGGGATAGATCTGATCCATCGAAGAATTCTGCAAGAATCCCTGCTGAAGTGACTTGCTTAGGAAGCCCTGTCACTTTAGTTATTCTAGTAACATCTTCACCTCTGCACGAGTCATCCTCACATTGGTAGACAACTCTACAAGAGTTTCCATCATCATCTCTTGACCAAGAGTAATCAGTTTCACCTCTTACTAGTATTCCTTCAATTACACCTGTATCAGTATTGAATACTGGCGATCCTGAGTTTCCACCAAATGTGTCGAGGTTTCCAACAAAGTACCAATCATCTGATGCTGATCTTATTGTTGCTCCAGCTGCAACTTTCATTGGTAATCCTGAAGGGTGTCCCATGACAGTGATGTTGTCACCAGCTTTAACTTCTCCTGAAGTTCTAAAAGTTAGTGGCCTTGCATTCTCTACAACTCTATCTAGTTCAATTACTGCATAATCAGCATTTGTTGAACTACTTAGCTCTTGAGAGATAATGCTCTTACATGAATAGATTTGAGATGAATCTAGAGTTGATGTTCCTGCTTGAAAATTAAATACCCATTTGTTGTTAGTACAATCCGATAGATCTTCAACACAGTGACCAGCTGTAACAAGTGTATTTTCTCCAACTAGGAAGCCAGAGCATCTACCTGGGTTTATTTGATTAGCAAACTCTTCAGTAGGGCATAGAGACATCGTTTCTTGAATTGTACTTGGAGATAACTCCCCATTTTCACCAATGCTAATTGAAGATATTTGAATCGCTACTGATTTTGCCCATTCTGCATGTCTAGGATCAGTAGAGTTAGCTATATCTAGTCTGTCATCTTTTCCGTATATGACCTTAGGTCCTAGAAGCTCTTTAACTGTAGACTGGGAAACAAATGCTGTGAGTTCATCTTTTACATCATAGACTTCACCATCAACTGTACATTTTGAAGGGTACTTACTTGTGAACTCAGTAACAGAATTTGAAAATAAGTTAAATTCTTCTGTTGATGAAGTAGAGTTGTAGATACTCGTGAATGATTCTTTTAATGAATTATAATCACTTTTAAATGTGTCTTCACATTTAGCAACATCATCTTCACATGATGAGATTGTTAAGAGTAAACCTAGTGAAATTATTAAACTTATTTTGTTCATGCATTCTCCCTTATTCATATTTCACCACATTCTGAAGGATGCTAGCAATTGAAATGTCGATACCTGTAATAATGTAATAATGAAGTGAGGAAAAGTTAGTTAATTAGTACTAAATTTAACATTTTTTGATAATTTAAAGCCTACTAGTTCTAAAGTGCACCACTATTATTTATTAATAGCTATGTAATCTTATAAGTACACTTTTCCAACTTAATACAGATATGTTAAATAAAATTATGAGTAATGATAAATATAGATTTAGCGGTATTTCAAGACTGTATGGTTCACATGCTGAGATGGCATTAAAGTCTGCACATGTATGTGTTGTCGGCATAGGTGGGGTTGGCTCATGGACAGTAGAGGCCCTCGTCAGATCTGGCGTTGGTGAAGTGACGATAGTTGATTTAGACGATATTTGCATCACTAATGTGAATAGACAGCTCCATGCTCTGGATGGGAATATTGGCAGATTGAAAGTTCATGCCCTCGAGGAGCGTTGTAAGCTCATAAATCCTGATGTCAAGATCAACTCAATTGAAGATTTCTTTACAAGCTCTACTGCGGATTCAATTCTTTCCTCAAATTTTAATTATGTAGTAGATGCAATTGACTCATTAGAGAGTAAAATTCTTCTTATAAATGAATGTGTAAAAAGAGAGTTGCCTATTCTAACTGTTGGTGGAGGAGGCGGTAAGCAAGATCCATCAAAGGTGATTGTTGAGGACTTATCTAAATCCTGGAATGATAGACTACTTCAAAGAGTTAGAAAGCAGCTTCGTAAAGAGTATTCTTTTCCAAAAGATAATCGCTTATTTAATGTCATAAGTGTTTTTTCTACAGAACTGCCATTCTTAGCAAATGAAGATGGTTCAGTGTGCCAGATTCAAAAAGAAGAACAGAAGAGTTATCGTCTAGATTGTTATACTGGCTATGGGAGTGCTAGCTTTGTTACTGGGACTATTGGCTTCATTGCTGCTAGTGAAGTTATTAAGGCAATCTGTTCAAAATAACTTAATTTTGAATATTCACCTTTTCAACTTATAATAAGATTATGATTCTAAACTTTCATACACATTCACCTAGAAAAGAAGATGGTGTCATTAGCTTTTATAATGCAGATATAAGAAATGGTGAAAAAGAGTTCACTCTTGGCGATTATAGATGTGCAGGAATTCACCCTTGGTGGATTGATGATTTTGATGAAGAGTCTAGAGACAAAATTCTAAAAACTTTTTTAAGTGAAAGTATAACTTGTATTGGTGAGATAGGACTAGACCGCTCTTTTAAATCCGTTGAGTTTTCTAAGCAAGTAGAGTTCTTTGAGTTTCAATTAAAAATTGCAATTGATAGGAAAGATAAGTTTATTATTATTCATTGCGTTCGAGCGTATCAAGAGATATTAAATTCTGTTAAAAAAGTTGGTTATAAAGGAGTGCTTGTCTTTCATGATTACAATGGTAATGAAGAAATGACAGAAAAGCTTCTTGGTCGAGGAGATTACTTTTCATACGGGAATATGTTATTTCAAAAAGAGTCAAAGGCAATGAATTCTTTAAGTCATATACCTCTTAATAGGTTATTTATTGAAACTGATGATCAATCGAGATTTTCTATAGATGAAGCTTACAGGGAAGCATCTATATTCCTAGGTATAAAAATGGACAATTTAAGTCAGCAGTCCATGAAAAACTTTATATATTTAAAAAACTTATAACGTCTTAATTTATATAGCTAATACTGCTTCAGACATACTTCTTTTTGTCATATATTTCCCATATGAAATAGACAAGTTTATGGTAGCATTGAATGATTGTTTTTATGAGGTGACAAGTTTGAAGTTTATATCTTTTTTTCTACTTTTTCTAATATCTGTTTCTATATTTGCGAATAATTCTTTAGATGATTTCTTTAATCCATCAGAGTGGAAAGAAGTTTATACAAAAGATGGAGTAACTGTTTACTCTCAAAAATCTAAGCATTCCAGTATTGTTGGTTTTAAAGCAGAAGCTGTACTAGTTGCTCCTTTAGAAAATATTCTTGCTACTCTTCGTGATGTTGAGGGGACAATTAACTGGGCCCCGAATATTACAGAGAAGTCTACTATAAAAGAGTTCTCTGATTTAAAGGCAATCACTTATACTAATAATGATCTACCTTGGCCTGCAGCTGATAGAGATATGGTTCAAATGAATGAGTTGAGATTAGATATTGAAAATAAGTACTTAGTTGTTGATACATTCTCAATCGAAGACGATAGCTATCCTCTTGCAAAAGATATTGTAAGAGCAAATGTGACATTTGGTACATTAAAATTTAGACGAAAAGGAGCTCATTCGTCAGTTCTAATGACTCTCTTAGTTGACCCAAAGGGCTCTCTTCCTATTTGGCTTGTAAATATGCTGCAAAAAAGACTCCCATATCAATTTCTAATGGCACTTGAAAAAGAAGCAGTTAATTCAAAAGTTCCTCTTAGGTCAGGTATTAAAGACTTACTTAAGAAATTAGATTCTCTTAAATAGTATATATATTTTAATACTTCTTCATAATTTACTTAGTTATTAATTCTTATAATGAAGCATGAGAACTAATACACATATGAATATTCTAATTGTTGATGATGATGATGATGTTATTAACTATATGAGAACCTTACTTCGTAAAAATGGATATAAAAATATCCATACTGAAAAAGATGGAGTTAGGGCAGTCGATTATGTTGAACAGTCTTATATGGAAAATAAAACAATCGATATGATTCTTGCTGATTGGGAAATGCCAGAATTAGATGGAATCCATTTCTTAGATTATTTGAAAAGAAATGCCGATTTCAATGAAATACCATTTGTCATGGTTACGGCGGACTCAGACAGGACACATGTGGTAGAGGCCATAAATCATGGTGTTTCACAGTATTTAATTAAGCCATTTGATGAAAAAAAATTAATAAGTAAGATTAATGAAGTTATGAAGAGAAAGTCTGCTTAATTCTTTCTACTTATAAAGCCTGGAAGGTGTCTTGCTGAGTCATGCTTGCATAGTTTAAGAGCTTGTTTTATAGGCTTCTTATAGTTAATTTTATCGCTAATACTAATGCCTTTTTTATAAAAGTATTCTCCCCAAGTAAATTCTAGAAATGGAACATTCACTTTATTAAAGCAATTCTTTTCTCTAGCAAAATAGGCGAGACTTCTATAGGGATTGTCTCTAAGTTTACCTATACTCAGTGGAAGTTCTTCAAAAGTTATAGGTTTAAATTTATCATCCTTTAGATATAGGAATGATTTATCATTCATTCTCTCCTTAAAGTAACTCCAGCTATAACTAGACCAATCAAAAATTACTTTAATGAATAGACCTTGCTTTTTATTTGGTATTTTAGATTTTAAAATAGAGTAACTCAAATGGTGACGATCGATAATCCAATACTTATTGTCAGGACCAATAATTGCGGGAGTCCATTTTTCTTTTAAGTATTCAGTAAGCTTATTCTTTTTATACTTCTTTTCAATTTTCTTAATTTTTGAAGGAATTTGATCAAGGCCTATAAATGCTTGTGTTGGATGAACTCTCTCTAATGAGATAAAGTGAGCCTCTTTTGTTGTCTTTGAGGCAACAGAAAGTGGTAGAAATATAAGTAGGCAAATCATAAATTGTTTCATAGTGAAATACCTTATTAAATCATTATTCAATAAGCAAATTTACTACGATTTAAAGTTTCACATTTTATCTATCTAGCTGTTTTCTGGAGATTAGACCTTTTTAGCCCATGATTTTGATAGTCTTAGAATATCAGTAATAAGATCAGTGTATTTCTTACCTTCATAGTTAGCAGATGTCGCAAATTCATCTTCTCTCGCAATGTTTGGGTTAGGATTTACTTCAATGATGTAAATCTCTCCGTCTGCGTTCATTCGCAAGTCGACTCTGGCATATCCATTCAAGTTTAAGTGTTTGTAAGCTTTCTTGCAGATATGATTTATTCTCTTCACAGTCTCATCATCGAGCTGTGCATGTTCTGTTTTTATACCTTTTCTGTCTCTATATTTGTTATTCCATTTGGCTCGATTTGAGTAAAGCTCTTTTTCTGGACGATCTACTTTTTCAAATTTTAGCTCCCAGACGGGTAGAGTTTTTAGTTTGTAATTTCCCATCACACCAACATAAAACTCTCTGCCTTCTACAAACTCTTCAACGATTGCATCAACACCAATTTTTTGATTTATATACTGAACTCTCTCTTTTAGTTTCTCTTCACTTTGAACAATTGAGGCCTTTGCAATTGCTAGGGAGGCTTCTTCTGTTAGACATTTTACAATGAGAGGATATTTAAGATGCTTAGCTTTCTTTGTCTTTTTATTTTTAGGGAAGACTTGAAAGTAAGGTGTTTTAAGGCGATGAAATAGTAAGATTTTTTTTGCTAGAGCTTTATCTCTTGCCAGCATTAAACCTCTTGGATTGCAGCCAGTATACGGAACTCGTAACAGCTCTAGATAACTAACCACATTTTGATCAAAGATAACTTCTCCATCAAACTCTTCTAGCAAGTTAAAAATTAATGTAGGTTTAAACTCATCAATTGCGCTTTTTATTACTTTCAGATCACTGATTACACCACAGGCCTTAACTTTATGCCCAAGCTCTTTTAGTGCTTTTATTACATCATATTCCGTTATCCAAGGAACTTCATCTTTATCAAATTTATCTTCGTGTATATTTTCAGGAGGGACTAGATCTTTATGCATTAAAACGAGTATTTTCACATGACTACCTTATTCTTCCCTTGTTTTACATAAAGTACTGTTGATCTACTTAGAAGATTAATAAGTAAAGTACGTGTTTCTCGCACAGGCCTTTTAAGTGTAAGTTGATTTTTTCTACACTCTGACTTCAGCTCTTTTAATACATCTCTAACTATATAATGATACTGATTAGTATTTTTTGCAACTTTTAAACAAAGTTCTTTCTCATTTGCGTTGATAAAGTTTAGAGCATTGGATTTTCTTCCAGTAGAGAACAGTTTCTTTATACTGCTGTTAAAGATAGGTGTTTGGTATTTTCTTTTCAATTTACTCTTGCGGTTTAGATAGGTTTTAAGTGTAATACCAAGTGTTTCAATTTCATCAATTGTATCTCGACATAGACACTTCGCCTTTTTTCCTCTTAAAGAATTCATTACTTGGTCTAGATAGTTTAACTTCTCGATTGCCTTCCAATTTGAATACTTTTGTTTCCACTCTGAGTTAGGGGTTAACCAAACAGCAAATGTTTCGGCCCAATCTTCATCAGGATGAGCTTGCGCATAGTTTTCACTAAGATGCTTAACATAGTTTTTTGAAAATGGTTTTCTAATATATTCTTTGGGATATCTTAAATTACTATCTCCAAATAATTCTTTTCTAATTGAGCATTCCCTAAGATTGAATGCGTTATCAATTGCATGGCCAACTTCATGTCTTATAAGTTTCAAGCATTCGCTTTTTGTTTTCCCTTCGACTTGTCCTACATACTCTTTTTCAAGTTTTTCTATTTTAGAATTAAGAAGGTAGAAGGGGATTGCTATTCCAGATATCCCGTCAGGGCAGAACCAGTCATCAGATATCCAGTAATGAAACCTAAAATTGAGACCTTTCTCTTTGAGTTCGTCTTGCACTTTCTTAAGACATTCTTCAACGAGACTTCCTTTGAATTGAAGATCGAGTTGGCATAGAGGTGTGTTTAGAAATGAGGTCTTACTTTCCTCATTTAGTACTTTTTTAGACATATCGAAATCTAATCTGTATTCATTTTATTTACAAGTACTTAGGTCTTTTTTACTTACTTTTGGGGCACTTTTCTAGTTTAAAACAGTTACTTTACTCTTTATCTAAAGGCTTTAATTTACTGTTAATATATGTATATTAAAAAAGTTAAGCTAAAAGTTTAGAAGAAATCTACCGATATTGTTTATAATTATAATAACTCAAATTGTAGGGAAGATTTATGGACACTGAAATGCTGACATTCTTTGTTGATGAAGTTAAGCAAATTAGAAATTCTATGTCTCTTTCAATATCTTCTCTTATTAGCACAAAACTTGAAGATAATTCTAAATTTGAAGAAGTAGGTCAGATGATTGATAGAGTTTATGGTACAGCTGCAACTCTTGGTTTAACTGAAATTAGTGAGTACACTAAAGCAATAAAAGATGTAAGCTATATGGCATCGGCAAGTGAAAATACATCTGGGAAAAAGAAAGTTGTTAAATTTTTAATCAAATACATTGAACTCAGTGACTTAATTTGTGCAAGTATATTTGATAATAAAGAATTGATAAAAATTAATCATCAGCTTAATATCGAAAAATCGAGAGCTAATTTACTCAATCAAAGAGAGTTCTATAGTATTAATAAAAAATCTTGTGCTATAGAGTAATAGACTTCTGAAATTCTCCATTTATACTGTAGTGAAATGGAGAAAAATATGTATACAAACCTAATATCGATTCTAATATGCCTTTTAATATCTTCTTGCTCTAAGAGTACTATAGGTGGCTATAGTGGTCATGGCGTAGAGGCTATAGATTCCGTAGTCCTAAAAAAATACTCACCTAAAGCAATACCAAAAGAACTCAAAACAGAAATTGAGGCCCAGAATGAAATCCGTACAACTGGACTTGGCCAATTAACTCCTGATGGAAAGCAGATGTTCTTTTCTTGGACTGTCACTGGAGTTAGACAAATTTGGAAAATTACAGGACCTAAATCTTTTCCTATTCAAATGACTGGTGGAGAGAATGCGACATCTCTAGAGGATATTTCTAATGATGGGAAATATTTAATTCTATCAAGAGATCAGGGAGGCGATGAGTATCCAACCTTGTTTCTACAGAATGCAAAGAGTGGTGGAGAGCTAATTAAAATTTTTGGTAAAACAAAAGTTAAGGTTTCATACTTAGATCAAAATGAGGACGGATCTAAAATCTACTTTAGGGCCAATGATATTTCCCCAACCACTTGGGGGATATATGAGTATGACATCAAAACAAAAAGAAAAGAGTTAGTATATAAAGGCGAGGGATATTGGTGGATTGTTGAAATCCTAAATGATGGAAATATGATTCTTGGTCATGCTCTTGGTAATATTGGGAGGGAGTATTTCTTATTTGATAGAAAAACGAGTACTTCAAAGCCTATTCTAGGACAAGGTGAAAGTGAGTATTATAGTATTCGAAAATCTTCTGAAGATGGAAAGTATATTGTTCTAACAAATAAATTTGATAACTTTAATCGTCTATATCTTTATGATGGAAAAAAGTTTGAACCAATTACTGAAAAAGTAGAAATGAACATAAAAAGTTTTTCAGTGAGTAAGGACTACTCTAGAATCCTTTTAAGATATAACGATAAGGGATATTTCAAAATTAAGGCACTGGATGGGAAGACTTTTAAGCCCATCTCTTATCCTAAGTTTGGAAAAGCTACTCACACATTTTTTGGTTCAACCACTAATGATTCAAAGTACACTATTTTTGGACAGGTATTCTATAATAAGCCTAGAGTAAGTTATGTCTATAACTGGAGTACTGGAAAACTCAACGAATGGACAATACCAAGTTCGCCAGAGATTGATACTAGTGGTTATACTCCTTGGTCTCTTGAATATTATCCAGCAGAAGATGGAACTTCGATTCCTATGTTTGTAAAAAGACCTAAAGAATGTGAAGAGAAAACATGCCCAGTTATTATTTCGTTTCATGGAGGCCCTGAGTCACAATCCCTTCCTGGATTTAGTCCTTATGCGGAACTCTTTACGAAAAGAGGATTTATTTATGTTATGCCAAATGTTCGTGGTTCCAGAGGCTATGGTAAGCAATGGCTAAATGCTGATAATGGTAGAAAACGATTATCTGTAATTACAGATATTAGAGATAGCTCTATCTTTATTAAGAAAGCTTGGGCCAAGAATGGAGTTGTTCCAAAAGTAGGTATTACTGGAGGCTCTTATGGTGGGTATTCAACTCTTTATGGAATGACTGTATTCTCTGACCATTTTGATGCTGGAGTTGCTAGAGTAGGTATGAGTAGTCTTGTAACCTTTTTAGAGAATACAGCAGATTATAGACGCTACCTTAGAGAGACTGAGTACGGTTATTTAGAAAAAGATAGAGAGGTACTTGAGAAGCTTTCCCCGATTAATTATTTGGATAGAGTAAAAGCTCCATTATTAATTATACAGGGGGCAAATGACCCACGTGTTCCTGCAGGAGAGGCCATTCAGTTTCAACAAGCACTTGAGAAAAAAGGAATAGAATCTAGTCTGATTTTATTTGCTGACGAGGGGCATGGAGTAAGAAAGAGGTCAAATAAAACTTTAAGTACAGGTCATTCTTTAAACTTTTTTATGAAATGGTTGAAATAATATTCTCTCTTTAATTTTATAAAATTTCTGGGAGAATAGTATCAAGACAAGGGGCGCTTTAGTTTATGAAAATGTGGTCAACATATAGAAAAGATATAATAAAAGAGAAGTTACTTCACGTTATGGAAAGTGGTGAGAGTGTAACTGTTTGGCAAAATCGTGGCACTGAGAAAATTAAATTTTCAGCCAAGTTTCTAGAGGTCACTGATTCTACAACAACAATTCATTTAGAAGATGGGTATACTAATGCTGATTATCAATTAACTAAAGATAACCCTATCTTTATTCACTATGCAAAAGAAGATTACCTCTTCAAAAAAGAGGCGTTCAAAACTGACGGCCTTGATGTGATTATGAAAACTCCTGTAGAGCTTATGATGAGAGAGAGAAGAACTGTTGAGAGATTCTCTTTTAAGTATCAAGACTATAAGAATGTTTCACTTAAAGTTGGAAAAGATGAAAATATAGAAAGTATATCATGCATACTAAAAGATCTTTCAGTGAATGGACTTAGTCTTGTTATTCATGAACGAGAGAGTGCAAAGTTCTTAGAGGGGAGTACTGTCTATGTTTCGGCCATCTCTGACCAAAACCTTTCATCAGGAGTTCTTGCAACTATTTGCTATATAACACCGTACTTTGTTTCATCTGAAAAAGGTTCTGAACTTTTTAAGATGGGGTTAAAGTTTAATGATGCTCTGGAGAGTGTTATTTTCAAATCTATAAATACTGTTATTTCAAAAAAACAAATAAAACAAAAAGGCCTAGAAGTTTCTACCTTCAACGGTTTATCGGAATCAGAATTAGAAAAAGTATTAAGAAAGATTTCTGAGGATAACCTTGCTCTTGCCAATAATATTCGTGAGCAATGTGAAAATATTGATAGACTTAGATATATGACGCTAGAGATGAAAAGAATGTTTTTACTTGAGGTTAATTTAGACTTGTTGGCCGCTTCTTTGAGGCTTGCAACTAAAGAGCTTGTATATGACTTAATTAGTGAAGTTACCGATACAATGAGAGAAGAATTCCTCTTTAAGCTTGATCAGCCTAAATCTCCATCTGCCATCAATAAGGCCCAAGATGAAATCGTCAAATTTATCAGAATGAAAGAAAGGGCGGGGGAGCTTGTTCTAGATCCAACTTCTTATGAGATTCTAGTATAACCTGTTTTGACTGACTGCGGTATGGGTGCTTCTATTGACTGAAGTGCCTAAAACCTTTCTAGAAAGACTAAAACTAAGAAAAAAGTTCATAATCAATTGGCTAAGTCTTTAGTATTGGTTAGTAATTGCTCTTATTTAATTAATAGGAGTAAATATGAAAAATTTATTAGTAATTTTAGGGTTAACACTAGTTATGTCAAATGTATCAGCGGCTCCACATGTAAGAATTTGTGCAATCGAAGCAAATGAAGTTTGTGCTGAAATTACTGTAAGAGAAGACTTTCAACAATGTCACAATGCAATCATGCAGGGTTGTTTAGATAATGTTGATTACAAGTCTGTGCCTGCATGTGTGAACTACTGTAATACACTACCAGAAGCAACTCAAAGACAAATTTGTCTACAATCTTGTAGCCCACTTTAGGTTTTAAATACCAAAAGGTACTCAGTACCTTTTGGCTTCCTGTCCCTTTTCCTGTACAATTTCCCCAATATTTTTTAAAAATACCCTTTGAAATTCAGAGTTTTATATAATCTCCCATAAGGAATGTTGCAATGAGTTATAATTTTCAAGAGATTGAAGCAAAGTGGCAAAAGTATTGGAATGAAAACCAAACTTTCAAGGCCGAAGAAAATAGCACTAAACCTAAGTATTATATTTTAGATATGTTTCCATATCCTTCGGGAGCAGGCCTCCATGTTGGTCATCCGCTTGGTTATATCGCTTCAGATATTTATACAAGATTTAAGAGACTCGCTGGATTTAATGTTCTCCATCCAATGGGATATGATGCTTTTGGACTTCCAGCAGAGCAGTATGCGATTCAAACAGGAAGACATCCTGCAGATACGACTAGAGAAAATATTGCAAGATATAGAGAACAATTAGATAAGATTGGATTCTCTTACGATTGGAATAGAGAGGTTCAAACTTGTGATCCAAAGTACTATAAGTGGACACAGTGGGCCTTTATTCAAATGTTTGAGCACTACTATGACCTTGGAGAAAACAAGGCCAAACCAATTTCTGAAATTGTAGAAAAGTTTTCAGTTAGTGGGAACGCAGAAGTAAATGCACATTCTGGTGAGGTTGAAGAGTTTACGGCCGATCAGTGGAAGTCATTTAATGAAAAAGAAAAAGAAAATATTTTACAAAACTATAGATTAGCTTTTCTTGCTGAAACAGCTGTTAACTGGTGCCCAGGACTTGGGACAGTTCTTGCTAATGATGAAGTTAAGGACGGACTCTCTGTAAGAGGATCACACCCTGTAGAGCAGAAGAAAATGCAACAATGGTGTCTTAGAGTTTCAGCTTACGCGCCAAGATTATTAGATGGTCTAGATGAGCTAAACTGGTCTGACTCTTTAAAAGAAATGCAGAAAAACTGGATCGGAAAGTCTGTTGGTGCAGAACTAAGATTTGATGTTAAAGATAGCTCTGAAAAAATAGAAGTATTCACTACAAGAGCAGATACAGTTTTTGGTGTTAGCTTTATGGTTCTTGCTCCTGAGAGTGACTATGTTGCAACTGTTACAACAGCAGAGCACAAGAGCGAAGTAGAAGAGTACCTTGCCGCGACAAAGAAAAGAAGTGAAAGAGATAGACTGGCCGATGTTAAACGTGTCTCAGGTGTATTTACAGGTTCATATTGTATTCACCCTTTTACTGGTAAAGAAGTTCCAATTTGGATAGGGGACTATGTTCTTGGTGGATATGGAACAGGTGCAGTTATGGCCGTTCCTGCTCATGATTCAAGAGACTACGCCTTTGCAAAACATTTCAATATTCCAATTACTCAAGTTGTTTCTGGTGGAGATATCTCTGAAGAGTCTTATGACGCTAAAGATGGAACAATGATGAATTCAGACTTCTTAGATGGGCTTAAAGTTAAAGAGGCCATTAAAAAGATGATTTATGAAGTTGAGAAGAGAGGAATTGGAAAAAAACAAACAAACTTTAGACTTAGAGATGCAATCTTTTCAAGACAAAGATACTGGGGTGAACCATTTCCAATCTATTTTAAAGATGGTGTGCCAACTCCTCTGAGCATAGATGATCTTCCACTTCAACTTCCTGAGGTTGATAAATTCCTTCCTACTGAGGATGGACAACCTCCACTAGGTAGGGCCGAGAACTGGAAAACTAAAGATGGACATCCATTAGAGATGTCTACTATGCCAGGTTTTGCAGGTTCTTCAGCTTATTACCTTCGTTATATGGATCCACATAATGAAGAAGGGCTAATCTCTAAAGAAGCTAATAACTACTGGCAAGATGTTGACCTTTATATTGGTGGAGCTGAGCACGCAACGGGACACTTAATCTACTCTCGTTACTGGAATAAATTTCTTTTTGATATAGGTTATGTCTGTAAAGAAGAGCCATTTAAGCGCTTAGTAAACCAAGGTATGATCCAAGGTCGTTCTAACTTTGTATATAGACTCAAAGGAAAGAATGAATTTGTCTCTCTTGGACTAAAAGACAAGTACGATACTCAAGAAATTCATGTTGACGTAAATATTGTTCATAATGATCAACTCGATATGGAAGCTTTTAAAGCGTGGAGACCTGAGTTTAAAACAGCAACTTTCATCACAGAAGATGTTGACGGTAAAGAAGTTTATAATTGTGGTTACGCTGTTGAAAAGATGAGTAAGTCTATGTTCAATGTCGTAAGCCCGGACACAATTGTAGAGAAATATGGTGCTGATACTCTTCGCTTATATGAAATGTTTCTTGGACCTTTAGAGCAGTCTAAGCCATGGAACACAAATGGTATTGAAGGGGTTCATAGATTCCTTAAGAAAATATGGAACCTATTCTATACTGATGAAAAGCTAATTGTTTCTAATGATAAGGCAACACCAGAAGAGCTTAAAGTTCTTCATACTTGTATTAAAAAAGTAAATGAGGATATTGATACATTCTCTTTCAATACTTCTGTTTCTGCTTTTATGATTTGTGTGAATGACCTTGCTAAGCTTAAGTGTCGTAGCAAAGACATTCTAAGTGATCTTGTTATTCTTCTATCTCCATTTGCGCCTCACTTCTGTGAAGAGCTCTGGAAAGAATTAGGAAATGACAAAAGTATCTCTTTTGCTAAAATTCCAGAACTTAACGAATCATACTTAGTTGAGAGCACTCATAAATATCCTATTTCAATCAATGGGAAAATGAGATTTTTGATGGATATCTCTCTAGATGCCTCTAAAGACGAGATTGAAAAACTTGTTCTTGAAAGTGAAGAAATTCAAAAATGGATAGAAGGTAAAGAGATCAAAAAGAAGATTATTGTTCCTAAGAAAATTGTGAACATAGTCGTAGGTTAATTAATAATTTTATCAATTTGAATAGCGGCAAGCTCTAGATAATCGTCTAGGGTCTTGCCGGTTTCTCGCTTTCTTGGCTTGAGAGAGTGATCACCATCTTTAAACCAGTGAATCTTTATATTTTTACTCAATTGGTAACCGCCAACATCATCAGTTGTTCCCATTGTATCTCTTGTTCCTTGAAGGATATGTACTTTAGACTTAATGTCTTTTAAGTGATCAATTCTATCCTTTGGAGGTTTTCCTGGAGCGTGAAATGGAAAGCCTAGACAAATAACTCCTTTTGGATTTAATTCATCGGCTACAAGAGTGGCCATGCGTCCACCCATTGATTTACCTCCAATATAAACATCACTACCTCCAACAAGGCTGAAAATATCACGCCATGTTTCAAATAATATCTTCTTCGTATTCGGAGGTCTTTTCTTTCCGTCAATTCTTCTCTGGGCCATATAAGGAAACTCAAAGCGAATGACTTGAATATCTCTACTGACTAACTTTTGAGTGAGAGTCTCCATCCACTCGTGGTCCATTGGAGCACCAGCTCCATGGGCAAGAATAAAAATTCTATTAGATTTTGATTTGTTTGAAATAAGTAGATCTTTTTTTTTCATAACTTTTTGAAGATATCGACGAAGTTGTATTTTTTTAACTTCTTGTTGTAAAACTTTGAGTAGTTTCTATAGTTGATAGTATTCTTATTCATTATAAACTTTGTATATATTTTCTGAGCATTCTTTTTATTTGCTATATAAAAAGGTGTTTTATAAATCAACCCAAAATCTTCTTTAAAGTCTATTCCCATATGGTAATCGAAGAGTGTGACTAAGGCAAAAGCCGGTTCAAAAAAGTGCCCACCAACAGTACAGAGTTGCTCTCCATTTATGACATGCTGAAGACCATTAGAGGTCCAATCAATTGAACAGACTTTATAAGATTTCTTTTTTTGATCTACTATTGCTTCGGCCATTAAATCACTTGATACTAAAAAGCCACATAGATTGGGATACCTCATTTCAATAAAAGGTAGCATTTTTGAGACACTAGTCTTTTTCCAATTTCCGTAGAATGATTGCTTCAAGTTTAGAGATAAACTTTTGGAGACATTTATATAGCTCTTCTCTCTAGCTAAAGAAGCATTAGATGTGTGACTCCCATTTATTGCAACTATTTCTGCATTTTTTCCGCAGGCCTTGTAAACTTCATTAGCCGCTAGAGCTGCAGCTTGAGTGTCATCAGGGTAGAAGTGACCAATCCAATTTTTATATAGGTCTCTCGGTATTCCTGTTGCTTGTAATTCCTTTTCATTTATTTGCGCATTTATAAAGAGAGTTTTTATTTTAGCTGTTTCTAACTGTTGTAATATTTGCTGAGTTGATCTCTTAATCGGAAGTATCATTAAGTAATCAGGTCTAGACTCCGGAGGTCTCTTTATTACCTCTGTCACTTTCTCTAAATAAAACGAGTAATGTGACCTCGAGTATAGAACCTCGAGATTTATATTGAGATCCTTTGCCGCTTTAATGATTTCCTTATTTGTGATTATCCAAAACTCATTATTAGTGTTTATTGGATCTGGAGAAATAAAGGTTATCTTTGGACCTTTTGAAGCCGCAATGGAAAAATTTAGTAAGAAATATAAACCAAATATTAGTGCTTTCAATTATTCCCTCTAGTTAGAAGAGGCGACTATAACAAAAAAATGTAACAAATTTAAAGCAGCGATCACTAATATTGAAAGAACTTAAATAAGTCTAAAGTTTAAAATTGAAGAAGGTTATAAAATGAAGAAGCTACTCCTACTATTTGTATTTTCAAGTTTAATTACACCTGTAGTGTTCTCTGCAGAGAACTCCAAGGCAGTATTCGCTGGAGGATGCTTTTGGTGCATGGAACCTCCATTTGATAAACTTGAAGGAGTTATTTCTACTACCTCTGGCTACATTGGGGGAGAGTCTCCAGATCCAACTTATAAGCAAGTTAGTAGCGGAGCAACGAGCCACACTGAAGCAGTCTTAGTCGAGTTTGACCCTCAGAAGGTCAGCTATAAGGACTTATTAAAGGTATTTTGGAGAAATATTGATCCCACTGACAATAAGGGACAATTCGTTGATAGAGGTCTTCAATATAGACCAGGAGTCTTCTATTTTGATGATAAACAAAAGAAAGAGGCCGAAGAATCAAAAAGCCATCTCTCTAAAGAGAAAGTATTTAATAATCCAATAGTTGTTGAGATTACTAAGGCAAAAACCTTCTATTCTGCCGAGGATTATCATCAAGATTACTATAAGAAAAACCCTATTCGCTATAAATTCTATAGGTTTAACTCAGGTCGAGACCAATTCTTACATAAATATTGGAAAAAATGATAGTTTTTTTGCAATCTGGTTGCATAAAAATGAGATACTGAGTATAACTCTATTAAATTAAGGGGTCTCAATGAATCATGCACAACAAGAAAGAATGGATAAAGTCGGTATTTTACTTTCATTATCTTGCTGTATTCATTGTCTAGCGACTCCTCTTATCTTAATGGCGGCTCCAGCAATTGGTGAGTACTTTGAGAGTGCTCTCATTCATATTGTACTTTTCTTATTAGTTGCCCCAATAGCTCTCTTAAGCTTTTTGAAAACATATAAGCACACACAAAAGAGTAGACCTCTTTTTCTAGGAATTATTGGATTGAGTGGATTATTAATTGCTCTACTTCTACATTTATTTGCTGAAAATGGTCTAGGAACTCACCACATACATGATATAGAAATTGGTCTGAATATTGTGTCTGGTTTAGTATTAGTTGCAGCTCACTTCTTCAACTTTAAAGACTCTCTCTGTAAGCACTGCTAATTACTTATTTTGACAATTAGGGCATAAAGCAAAAAACTCAAGCTTGTGCTCAACATCTTTGTATCCCATTAATTCAATTTTCTTATCGATTTCTTCTACAAAGCAATGATCAAGAACTATAACTTTTGAACATTCCTTACAAATGATGTGATGGTGATGATGATCTGGGTGATTGAATTCATATCTCGCAAAGTCTTCGTCAAATCTAATACTATTAAGAATACTCTTTTCTTTAAATTGCTTTAGAGTCCTAAAGAGTGTTGCACGGTCACAAAGACCATCTTCTAGCTTATCAAATATCTCGTCTGCCGAGTATGGCCCATGCTCGCGTGTAAGAAGCTTAAGTATCGCAGCACGTGGCTTTGTAAAACTTAATCCAGACTCTTTTATAATTTTCTTAATATCTTTTTCGTTCATAGATTTATACTAACAAATAATCAAGATACTAGCCACAATTGGATTTTAAGGTAGAATAATTTTATCGATATTTAACTTTATATAGGATTAATAACATGAAAGAGCTTATTCCTGTAACGCTTGTCGTTGGTTTTCTTGGGTCTGGGAAGACCACATTTATAAACAATATACTAAATGGAGACCACGGAAAAAAAATAGCTGTAATCGAAAATGAGTTTGGAGAAATTGGAATTGATGATGAGATTCTAACCGGTTCTGATGATCTTTTTGTTGAAATGAGTAATGGATGTATATGTTGTTCAATGAGAGGAGACTTAGTTGAATCTTTAAGTAAGCTTCTTTCAAAGTCAAAAGATTTTGAGCATATTGTTATTGAAGCTACAGGGATGGCAAATCCTGGACCAATTATTGAAACATTCTTTTCTTCAGAAGAGCTAAGTGCATCGTTCTCTCTCGACTCAGTAGTTGGCCTAGTTGATGGAGCCCACTTTAAGATGAATGTTGAAAAATTTGAAAATAATGAACAGATTGCTTTTTATGATCAAATTGCTTTTAGTGAATCAATTCTCTTAAATAAAGTTGATATGATTGACCAAACTGAAATTGAGAGAATAAAAGAAAGTATTCTAAAGAGAAATCCTCATGTTTCAGTTATTGAAACAACTCAAGCTAAAGTAGATTTAAGTAAAGTGATGGGAAAAAAATCATTTGATTTCTCTATGGTAGAAAAAACTATGCCCGAAAGTACAGGCGTAGAGTATCCATTTAGTTGGGGAGGAATCCTAAAGCTTAAGGCCGGCTTCTATAAGTTTAACGTTGACCATATACACCATAATGAAAGACTTGTTTTCTTTAAAATTGATGGGGATTCTATAACGGATAAAGTCTCTAGCTATGCTTCTTCAATTTTCTATTCTCCTCAGAGAAGGTCTAGAAGAGGAACAAATCTAAATGTTGATGAGCACATACTACTTGATTTTGAAGGTGAAAAGACTGGTCGAAATATTTTAGATATTGAGTATGATGGAAACTATGCCTTCTTTTTAACTGATCATCCAAAACATTTAAAACTAGAGGTCTTAGACAGAACAGAAAAGTTAATACCTATAGAAGATGGTGTTAAGTATAAGAAGGTAGAGCACTTTCATGGTGATGAAGTAAACTCTATCTCCTTGGAGTTCAGTGGGGCACTTAATCCACAATCATTTGAAATGTTTTTAAATGTACTTTATTCTCAGTATAAAGATGAAATTTATAGATCAAAAGGAATCCTACACTTTTTAGGAAATGATCAGCGTGTCTTATTTCAAGGTGTATATTCTTCTCTTAAGTTTGATCATGGGCGAGACTGGGGAAGTGATATTAGGTCAAATAAAATTGTATTTATAGGAAAAGGTTTAATTGGATCAAGCCTTGAGGCAGGTCTTAAAAATTGTGTAGTCGAGGAGACAAAATGAAATTTTTATTATTACTAAGCTTATTCTTTAGCGTTAGCTGCGCATCTACAATCCACAATAAAGAGAAAGTTGTTAGCAACGCTTACGAAGTTTCACCTCTATTAAATGGTGCTGCTGTTCCTAATTCAATGGTTAGAAATATTAACGGAGAAGAAGTTGATTTAAATAAGGAACTTCTAGGTCAAAATTCTGTAGTAGTATTCTACAGAGGTGGATGGTGTCCGTATTGTAATCTTCAATTACAAGGTTTAAGAAAGATAGAAAAGAAGTTAGAGAAGTTAGGGTGGTCAATAGTTGGAATTAGCCCAGATTCTCCAAGCTCTTTAAAAGAAAGTGTTGATAAGCATAAGTTAGAGTACTCTTTATATTCAGATAGTAAGGCCAATGCAATTAAAGCATTTGGATTAGCTTTTAGAGTAGATGATAAAACTAATAAGAAATACCTTGGCTATGGGATTAGTCTAGATAAGGCCTCTGGAGAGTCACACCATATTCTTCCAGTTCCTGGAGTCTATTTAATAAATAAGAAAGGCGAGGTTGTATTCAATTACGTACACCCTAACTATAAAGTAAGAGTAAAAGAATCAATTATTCTTAACGCTGCAAAGGCCCTTAAGTAATCTAATTCCTATTGTATTTTCATATGGTGTAAACTAAGATTGTTTTCATATGTAGTATGATAGGTATTATTTTTCACGGAGGAAAAATGAAAAAACTTTTATTTGTATTTGTCTTATTGATTTCTACGCAGTCATTTGCTGCAGACTCATCGTCTGGCTGTGGACTAGGGTGGGCTGTTTTAAAGAAAAACTCGCTTGTTTCTTCTTTTACAAGAACATTTATAAACGCAACTTTTTCAAACACTCTAGGAATGACGTTTGGAACTTCTGGCTGTGCTCAGCATAGCATTGTTAAAAATGAAAGTAAGATCATTCACTTTGCTGAGGCTAACTATTACCAACTTCAAAAAGAAATTGCTCTTGGTGAAGGTAATTACTTAACAGCATTTTCTGGCTTAATTGGATGTGAGAACTCTATTAATTTTAATCAAAAAATTCAAAAAAGTTTTGATAAGATTTATCCTGAACTTTCAACAACTCCAACTGCGGCACTCAAGAATATTCTTCAGACTGTTCAATCTGATCAAGAGCTTTCAAGAAATTGTCATATTATCTAAAGATATCAATATTTTTCATTCTGGTCCTATTGTCACTGCACTCTAGGGCCAGTGATGTACTTGATGACAAAATTAAAAAAGTTTCAAATGAGCATTACTGGAAGAAGTTAATCCACTTTCATGATGGTTATTTAAACTCGGAGTCATATGCTGACTCTGATAGCTTTTTCCTTTCTCCTGTCGGAAAGATTGACCTCTCTGAAGAGTTAAAGTCGACAATCAATGCTTTTAAAAAAATTGATAAGTCTTATACGCCACAGAAAATTCCTGCACAGTGTGCGTTTCCCGAACGTTTAAAGTTTATAAGGGAAAAGTTTCCTGAAATAAATTTTAAAGAGACTGATTGTCCATACTTTCAGCAATGGAAGAAGGCGGTAAAGGGGGAGAGCCTCTCTTTAGTATTTGCATCTTCATTTGTTAATAACCCATCTTCTATGTTTGGGCATACTTTTTTAAAATTCAATAAAAAAGAAAATGAATCTTTAAGTAAAGATATGTTCAACTATGTTGTGGCCTTCTCTGCAAAGGCAAATGATACTCCTGGAATTCTATATGCGATCAAAGGATTATTTGGAGGATATAAGGGAATAGTCGATGTGCAACCTTTCTATCTAACTTTAAGAGAATACTCTAAAGTAGAGTCTAGAGATATTTGGGAGTACAAGCTCAATTTAACAGAGGATCAGTTGGATTCGTTAGTAAATCATATTTGGGAATTATACGCGAATGCAAACTTTGATTACTACTTCTTTGATGAAAACTGTACTTCTATGTTAGCAAGAGTTCTAGCACTTGTTACAAATGAAGCGTTTGATGAAGAAATGGAAGGTTATGCTCTACCTACAGATTTTCTTAGAATATTAAAAACATATAAACTAGTTGAAAGTACAAACTACTTTCCTTCTTTGAGAAAGCAGTTCTTTGCAAGTTACAAGATTTTATCTGCTGATCAAAAGAAAAGTTTTCAGCAATTATTAGATGATAATCTCCATGAAGGAGATAATAAAACTCTAAACTCTCTAGTTCATTATTTCGATTATATTCGTCATGATCATGAAAATATTGTCTCAAAAGAATTTCAGTTAAAACAAAAAAAGATACTTTCTATGGCATCTAAAAAAGGGATTTTAGAGCAAGCTAAAGTCAGTATTCCTGTATCCCCTGATAATGGTCATCTTCCTAGTCGTTTAGATCTTTTTTATGGGAAGGTGAATGACCAAGAGAGTTTATCTTTCAATTTAAGGCCTTCTTTTCACTCTCTTATCGATCCTGGCGAAGGTTATGAACCATGGTCTCATATTGAGTTTTTTAACTTTCAGCTGATGTACAATATGGATGAGAAGGAAGTGGATTTAAATGAACTTATAATTGCAAATATTCAAAGTCTTCCAGATTTCAAGCTCCTCGATACTAATACTTCTTGGAGTTTGGATGTTAAAGTTAGACCAATATTTGAAGAGAGTAAGTTAAGTTCACACAAAGGAAGCATTAACTTAAATATGGGCCTCTCTAAGCACAGTGAGCTATTTTTAATAAGTATTATGACAGGAGCACGACTAGAGGGGCATTCTAGTTTTGAAAATTATTTTAAGTTAGGCCCAAATGTTAAATTAAATTTAGGGCTGAATATTTTTAATACAAAAATTATTTTAGAAAGTAGCTACTTCTATTCATTACTAAAGCCTAGTATTAATAATCATAGAGATTACCTCGAAACAAGACTTCAATTGAGTACACAGCTTAGTAACACAATATCATTACGCTTAGAGGGGAAGTCTATTTCTAGAGTAGGGGATATATCTAAAGAAGCCTATAAGAGCTATTTATTAGGTTTTGGAATGTTTTATTAAACGTTACCTCTATAACGTTTTGCTATCCGCTCTATTTCAACTTTTTGTTTTTCTTGAAGTTCTTCAATCTTTTCACGATAGCTTTCGTTTACACTTGATATTTCTTTAATATTTCTCTTACTCGCTTTATCAAGTCTTTTATCATTTGTGAGCTTCACTTGCTCTAACTCGTAGTCTTTCTTTTCTAGAATCTCTTGAAAGTTCTTGGTGACTCTTTTTAATTCAGATCTAAACTCATTTCTATTTTGTATTCTTTCTTCTTTAAAACTTTCTTTTAACTCTTCAATCTCTTTATTGTGTCTCGCCTTAATTTCTACAATTTTTTCTTTAGTAGTATTTGTGGCACCATCAAGTTGAACTTCATATGACTTTGCAGTATCAATTCTATCTTCTTCATAGGTGTTGATAATATTATCTACATTCTCTTCATTTGCTAGCTCAGTAGAATCAATTTGCTCTTCATAACTGCTTTTCAGCTCATCAAATTGTTCTCTTCGTCTTGCTTCAAGTTTTCTTATCTCTTGAGAATGTTCATAGCTATTATCAATAGTGCTCATAAAGTACCCCTTAACTAAAGTATATAATGTTGTAGGGAATACTTTGAGATAGAAAAATTATCCCTTACGAATAATAAGTCCTAAGCGACTAATATTATTACTGTTATGTAGTTGAACGTTTTTGTCGGCTTCTTTCTTTTTTATATTCCAGAGATTAAACTTCCCCTCGTCGACAAATTTCTCGTTGAATAGGTCGAGTAATTGTTGAGAAGTTGTCCAAAAATCTAGATCATCTTTAGTGAAGTCAGTAATTGAATAGTCTAAGTTTAAACTATGAAGAGCTTTAGATATCTTAGAGTTTTCAAATGTATTCATTGTAAGACTAAAAATAATAATGGCCACACCATCACTTTCTAAATGATTCATTACCTTTTTAAGATACTTCTTATAATTATTAATCATATAGAATGAATCGATTGAGACTACTGCAGAATACTTTTGATCTAGCTTCTTCTTTAAAAACTCTGTTTTAAAAAAATGTATAGTGTTACTACCTTGTGGAGACTGAGCGAAGTCGATTCCAGTTCCTTGGCATTCGTATTTACTACAAAGGTACTTAGTCATCTCACCATTGCCACTACCTATATCTAACAAACTTTTAATTTTATATTTAGATAGCTCTAACTCTAAAAAGGACTTTTGATTGATACTTAAAGTATTCCAGCATGGGAAGTCCACTTGATGGAGCTCTTTACAGTATTCTCTGTATGATTTCGATTTATTAATATCTACATAGGCCTTTTCAAAAATAGTAGGAGCATTTTGTACAAAGAAAAGGTTGTTTATAAATTTAGTTATTTGCTTCATTCTTTTTCTTCTTAGACTTTAGGCCTTTAAAGGGATCTCTTATAAAGTCTATTCTATTGAGATATAGTCCTGAGCCTGGTGCTATGAAGCCTGTCTTTCGAAACTCTGTTGTCGCTAGGGATTCTTTGATATCTTCAATTGATTTTTTTTCAAGACCAATATTTATAAGAGTTCCCATAATAATTCGGACCATTTGCTTTAAAAAACCACTTCCTTCTATCACTAGAGCATATGAATCAGTGCAATTATTATCAGTTATAAAAGTTTGGTTCTCTATAATCTCGCAGTGGAAAATCTCTCTGACTTTCTCTGAGTTTTTTGCCGCCTTATAGCAAAAGTTTGTAAAGTCATGTTTACCTTCAAATACTTTTGCGGCCTCTTTCATTTTATCTATATTCAACTTTTCTTCTATATTATGGAAGTAGTCAGAGGTTTCTGTAGATTCATTATTTTTGAAAACATAGATATACTGTTTCTTCTCTGCAAAGTAGATAACTTTATAGTGACTATAGGTTCTCGCACACCTCATCACTCTAATGTCTTGTGGAAGAATAGAGTTTAACTTTTCTAGAAGCTCATCAGCTGGAAGCTCTTCTTGAATCTGTATGAAACAAATATTTGCTCTAGAATGTACTCCAGTATCTGTTCGACTAGATCCCATTGTTCTAATTTTTTGTGATGTTGGAGAAATAATTTCCAAGGCAGCCTCTACAGTGCCTTGGATTGTTTTGAAGTCCTTTTGTCTCTGCCACCCATAGTAGTTTTGACCGTCGTAAAAGAGCTCAATATTGTAATAGTATTTCATAAGTATATTAGATTATACCCATGTCTTTACCTTTCTTTAGAAGGTTTTCTTTATCTTCCTGGCTCATTCCCAGTATCATCTCTTGAATAGATTCAAGTTGCTCAGGAGTCATATTTGCCATCATGTCCTGCGCTTGATCCATAAAGTTATCATCAATAACTTCATCTTCAAATTTGTAGAAAACAACCTTATCAACAGTTAGCTCACTGTGGTGACCTTCTTCTTTTAAGATTTCTAGAACCTTATTGAAGCTTAGACCTTTGTTGTCTGCAACTTCATACATTTTCTCTAAAGGAAAAGAGATACTCTTTTCAGGATATCCATGATTACGTAGGTTTTTTAAAACCTGTTCTTTAAAGTTTTCGAGTTCAGTTGACATAATTTCCCCTTTGGAAAGATTCTTCCATAAATAGGGGAAATTGTCACGAAAAGGCTAGTATTCTAAGTCTCTACAAACAAAATTATCTTTATGAAGTGTCGAAATTTTAGCAAACTTTGGATGTTCAACCTTTATAAAATCATCCATTGTGCACTTCATTGCATCAGTATGGGTTCCTGCATTGAAGTAGATCTCAGCATCTTCCAAGAGGTTAGTTGAAGCAATAACATCCATTCCATATAAGTGACCAAAGATAGGAGTTGTTCCTATTTCACAGTCATTGAATGTTGTTTTCAATTCAGTCTCTGAAAAAAGTGTGACTTCCTTTACTCCTAACTCTTTTTCGAGTGATTTAATATCCAACATGTCACTTGCAGGTAAAACAGCGAGCATTTCTTTCTCGTCTGCATGTATTGCAATGACTTTTGCTAATTGGTGCTTAGAACAATGAACTGAGTGTGCGACATCTTCTGCAGTGTAGGCCGCTGGATGTAGAATGTGTGAATAGTTCACTTTTTTTGAATCTATATAGGCCATTAGGCTCTTTGGGACTGGCATAAGTACCCCCTTCTTTTCTTATACTAGTAAATAAATATGAATGAATTGTATTCTTAACTTTAGGTTTCTCTAAAATTTTGAATGTGAAAACAGTTGGTTACGCCTTTTTATTGTTAATCATCAAGAAATCTTAAATTACCGAAGCTTGAGGAGCCTTCAATATACTGGTAAAAATAATATATAAAGACTATTTCTTAGTTTTTGGGGAGAAATCCCTAAGAAAGGCCCTGGGCATATATTAGCAGCGCATACCGTGTCCAGGGTCCCTGTATTATCAACTAGATGCCGACTCGTATTGATTTATCGCTCTCTTCCAGATTATTTGTAAAAAACCAAAGCTTAAGACTATTGCAATAACTAGGTATATTAAGTAATGCCAAGCACTGTGATCAAAAATAAAGTGCACAGGTGCAGAGCCAATTAGTAGAATGGGGATGACTAGAGTGAAGACTTTTCTAGAAAGAGAAGAATAAATAAAGTTGGGCCATCTACTTAGGTTTTGAAATTGCATTCTAAGAAAATTAATTCCCATTCCCTCTGTCATCCAAAACATACTTGTAGAGATTATAAACTCTAAAATTGCCAACAAAGTGAAGCTTAATACAACTAAGAATGGAAGAGAGATCCATGAGAGAAGGTCTAAATCGACCTTTCTTCCAAAATAGATAAGACAGGCCCATACAACAATAGTGTTACATATACTTGAAGTCCTAATATGCCTAAAGAAGCAGGTAAAGATAGAGCTTATAGGTTTTAAAATTGTAAAATCCATATTGCCTGACTTTATATCTCGAGAGAGAACCCAGAAACTCTCACTAATTAGAGTCATATGTAAGTGATCAATACATAACATAAATGAGATAAAAAACATTAATTGATCTTTATTCCATGGTCCTATTGTTTGAACATGATCAAAGATAAAGCTAACAGTCATTAGACTTGAGAAATAAAAAAATATATCCATCAGTATTAGGAGAAAGAAGTTTAACCTAAAACTCATTGACTGAGAGAAGCTTGTACTAACAAACATTCTATATACACTTAAGTGATGTTTTAGTTCTTTCACTACATACCCGCCGCAGTATAGAGTTTCATTCCTCTACTCCAAATAAACTTATTCAGTAAAGCAAAGATAACTGTCCATCCAACTATAATTAATGGAGCACTTGTAAATAAGGATAGCTCGCCTTGAAATATTTTAATTGGGTAATAACTTAAGTATGGAAATGGAGTGTAGTTTAAAATCTTAACGACCCACTCAGGATAGAGTTCAAGTGGAAGAATTGCACCAGAGAGAAAGGCCGACATTATTTGCAATAGAACGCGAAGTATCCACGTCTCTTCAAGCCAGAATGAAAGTATACCTGTCATATACTGCAGTGAGAACCACATAAGACTAACAAGAAAACAAAATAAATAACCATTTATTAAAGAGAGCACTGTTAGTGAATCAAATATACCCAACATTAGAATGGAGATAATTGTTACTGCTGAAATAAATGTTTGCAAGAACTGAAATGAGATAAACGAAGCTGTATGAAATTCCCAAAAGTTAAATGGATAAATTAGATAGGTCGATATTCTTCCCATGCGTATGTCTTCTGCTAGATTATGGGATGCATAACCTCCAGCAATTAATGCTACAACCAGACTCCAAGCATGGTAATTAATCATTTTATCAAAAGTGTAGCCCTGAATAACAAGATCTGTTGCACCATTATAAATTGACGACCAAAGATTATACTTTATAAAAAAGAAAACTAATGAAGGACCGATAACCTGCAGGAAGAAATTAAATCGATACGCCGTCTGTGTTGACCAAGAAATTCGAATAGTTTGAATCCACTTTTGTAGATTTGGAAAGTTACTTACCACTAAGGATCTCTGGGTTAGAAATAAGAGTTTTCATAACTTTCTCTATAGGGAGAGTTTCTGTGTTAAAGTCTTTGACTTCAAAACCTTCTATGATCTTAGCACTTATAGATCTAAGTTCTTCTTCCGGAACAAGAAGTTCTACTTTTTGATCATCTAAGCTCCATTCTGGTTTATGTCTTGAGAATAGCTCATTTTCTTTATCTACTGAATTCTTAAAATAAAATGAGACACGCTTTTCATGGCCTAATATATTTTCAAAGTCTTTAATTGTACCGTCATAAGCTTTCTTTCCTCCCAGAATGAGGACTATTCTAGAACAAAGCTCTTGAACATCTGCCATGTAGTGAGAGGTGAGTATAATCGTACAATTGTTTTTTGCATGATAGTCTTTAATAAACTTTCGAATACTTTCCTGAGCCACAAGATCTAGTCCAATAGTAGGCTCATCTAAAAATATAACTTCTGGAGAGTGAAGAAGAGAGGCCATGAGCTCCATCTTCATTCTTTCTCCAAGAGATAATTTTCTTACATGAATATGAAGAAGTTCTTTAACCTCTAAAATATTACTCATGTGATCTATCTTTTCATTAAATTCATCCTGTGGAATCTCATAGTATTTCTGAAGTAATAGAAAGGAATCCATTGCGGGGATATCCCACCACAGTTGCGACTTCTGCCCCATAACAAGAGCAATCTTTTTTCTAAATGACTTTTCTCTTTCACTAGGGTTATGTCCTAGAACATTAATTTCACCAGAAGAGGGGACAATAATACCTGTGAACATTTTCATTAATGTTGTTTTCCCAGCACCATTTGGTCCTAGCAAACCAACAATTTGTCCGTTTGGAATATCAAGGTCAAATTCTTCAACAGCATTTTTTATGCTGTAATCTCTCTTGTAGAGAGACTCTATTGAACCAATAAATCCTGGTTTTTTCTTATAACTCTTAAAGCTCTTAGTTAATTTATCTGTCTTAATCATTAAAGTTCCCAGTTTATTTCGCTTAGACCATTCTTCTTTAAGTACTCATTACATTTTGAAAAAGGTTTACTACCAAAGAATCCTCTATAAGAAGAGAGAGGAGAGGGATGAACTGATTTTATAATAAAATGTTTATTATGATTTACTTTCTTGGCCTTCTTTTGAGCACCACTTCCCCATAAAAAGAAAACAATGTTTTCACACTCTTGATCTATAACTTCTATGATTTTGTCTGTAAACTTCTCCCATCCTTTTTTTTGATGAGATCCAGCCTGAGACTTTCTAACTGTCAGTACATCATTTAAAAGAAGAACTCCTTCTTTTGCCCAGTTTTCTAGATTACCATGATCTGGAGTTTCAATACCTATATCTGAATTTAGTTCTTTATAAATATTTCTCAAAGAGGGAGGGATTTTAACACCATCTTGAACTGAAAAGCTAAGGCCGTGTGCTTGATCATCACCATGATAAGGATCTTGGCCAATTAAGACGACCTTAACATTCTCAAGAGAGGTTTTATTTAAGGCCTCAAAGATATTATTTTTACTTGGAAAGATTATTTCTTTATTGTCTTCTTCATTACTTAGAAACTGCTCTAAGTCCCTGAAGTACTCTTTTTTAAATTCATCTTTTAGTAAAGATTTCCAGCTAGAATGTAATGGGATATTTGATATTTTCATTTCTCAAATTTATACACTTTGGTACTATTTGCAAAGGCAAGGATGTGAAAATGAAAGAAAGTTTCAAGGTATTTGGTAAAGTTCAGGGAATAATGTTTAGACAAACCTTTATCCGTGCTTGTCACCGTAGAGGTCTAGAGGCAGGAGCTACTAATAATAAGAAAGATAAGAATCTTGTAACCTGTACAGTCGAAGGTGACGATAATGAGGTTTATAAGTTAAAAAATGACTTACTTGAATTAAAAGAGCTTAATTCTTGGGGCAGTCATGTTGAGAAAATCCAAGTTCTAGAGGAAGACCTAGAATTAAATTCACATGAAGTGACTACTAGTAATGTCGACTCATTTAAATGGACTGAAGGAGTTCAATTCTTTCTTTAACGGAGATACTTTTCAAAAGGGATTGTTGTGATTCTTGATACATCCTCGCCACGGCATGTCCCTTCTTTACATACTACTAGGTCATAACAACCAAGAGTGTTTACAACATCTTTTTCACCTCTTACAAGAACACCCTCTACTTCTAGTGTGCTCTCATTTATTACTGGTGAACCAGAGTTCATATGAAAGGCGTCTAGCTCTGCAACAAAGTAGTGCTCATTTTTATCACTTCGTAATGTTCCATTTTCTGCAATTTTTAATGGAAGACCACTTGGGAATCCTATTAAAGATAATTTAGAATCCGTATCCATTTTTCCATACTTTCTATAGGTAAGTGGCTCTCTATCTTCGACAATTCTATCTAGCTTTATAATGGCCCAGTCTTCTAGGTTACCATCACTCTCTAATTTTCTATCTAAAATCTTAGCGCATTTATATATATTTGAATTAGGAACTCTAAAGCGTTTGTATGGACCTTCTTTCTTTCCTAGTAGGTCTTGTCTGTAATCAAAAACAAAAGACTTAGAGTTACATTCCCACTCTGTCTTAATACAGTGTCCAGCAGTTAAAATAATGTCTGGTCCAATAAGAAAAGATGAGCACGAAGCAGCTATTGTCTGTTCTTGGTAGGGGACACTTGAACAGTAGTTAATTGTGTCTCCAAGATTAAGTGAAATGATTTCTGTTTTATCGCCGATCTTCTTTAAAGAGTAGTTTGAAATTATGGCAGCAACTGATTTTGATGCATGAACTATTTTATTATTTTCTATTTCATGTGGCTCGAAACGATTGTTTTCGCCGTAGATCACCTTGTATGATCCAGCGTTTGGTTGCATACATATTGTTAAATTAATAAAAAAGAAGAATACTTTTTTCATGGGGGCAATATAAGAATTACCACCCGAATTGGCTATCGGGTGATAATCTTTACACTGGTCGCTTGCGTCAAAACACTATTTGTGTATGTGCTTCTAGAAGTGATACGGAAAACTAGAGTAGTCTTGATCTCTCTTCTCAAGGAAAGCATCTCTTCCTTCTTGTGCTTCCTCTGTACCGTAGGCAAGTCTTGTCGCTTCACCTGCGAACAACTGTTGTCCTACTAGACCATCGTCTAATAAGTTAAAGCCAAACTTTAACATTCTCATTGCTGTAGGTGATTTGGAATTAATTAATTTTCCCCATTCAAGTGCAACATCTTCAAGTTCTTTATGAGGAACAACTTTGTTAATCATTCCCATATCAAATGCTTCCTGAGCAGAGTAGTTTAAACCGAGGAAGAAAATTTCTCTTGCTCTTTTTTGTCCACATTGTCTTGCTAGATAGGCCGATCCATATCCTGAATCAAAACTTGCAACATCTGGATCAGTTTGTTTAAAAACAGCGTGCTCCTCACTTGCAATAGTCATGTCACAAACAACGTGTAGTGAATGTCCACCACCTACTGACCAACCTGGAACAACTGCAATAACAACTTTAGGCATAAACCTAATAAGCCTTTGAACTTCTAATATATGTAGGCGTCCTAGTTTTGCAGGGTCTTGCTTACCTTCGTCTCCAACGTACTTATATCCATCCTTTCCTCTAATTCTCTGGTCTCCGCCTGAACAGAATGCCCAACCTCCATCTTTTGGAGATGGACCGTTACCAGTAATAAGAACACAGCCTACATCAGAGCTCATTCTTGCATGGTCTAAAGCTTGGTATAGCTCATCTACAGTCTGTGGTCTAAAAGCATTTCTTACCTCAGGTCTGTTAAATGCTATTCGCACTGTTCCCTGGTCTTTGGCACGGTGGTAAGTAATGTCTGTAAAATTGAAACCTTTTACTTCATCCCAGAGTTCTGGGTTAAAAATATCTGAAACCATTTTTATTCTCCTTAATTGAAATGTATTTATTCATCTCTTTTTAATATGTGTCAAATTTAGAGTGCTTCTTTACAGTTTCTGGCCCATTGTGTAATTTTGGGCATGGATAAGACTGAAGAAATTAGAAAGTATTTGAAAGAGAATTCAGTTACTTATAAAGAAGTTGATCATGATGTCGCTCCAACTTGCGAGCTTTCTGCTAAGTTTAGAGGGGAGAGTATTGAGATTGGTGGAAAAACACTCCTTTTTAAAGATAAGTGGGGATACAGGCTCTTTGTTATTTCTGCAGCGCTTCAAGTTGACTCTAATAAGGTAAGAAAGATTCTAGGCTCACAGAGGCTACGTTTTGCAACAGAAGATGAGTTAATGGCAAAGTGCTCTGTAGTTAAAGGTGCTCTTCCTCCTTTTGGAAGGCCATTACAGGACTTTGATTTATATATTGATGAGTCAATTTTTCAAAATGAATTGATTGCATTTAATGCAGGTATATTGACGAAGTCTTTTATTTTAAAAATAGAAGACTATAAGAAACTCGTTAACCCTAATATTTGCAATTTTAGTAAGGACTAAATATTGAAGACATTACTTGAAGTAAAAAACTTGAGAAAGTCGTTTGATCATAAATCGATTGCTGCAATTGAGAACTTATCTTTTGAATTACTACAAAATGAGATTGTCAGTATTATAGGTCCTAGTGGTACAGGTAAGAGTACATTAGTGAAAATGATTGCAGGAGAAATCGCTGCTGATGAAGGAAGCATACTATTTGATAAGAATATCTCAATAGATAATTTTAAAAATAACTTCTCATATGTTCCTCAAGAGTTATCTTTAGATAATAGCAAAACTATTTTTGAAAATATTGGAACTCATCTTATAGAAGAGAATGAAGAAAAGAGACATCATGCTATCAGAGATATGATTGAAGTTTTCGGACTCCAATACAAGGATCATAAGTATCCAAGCGAATTATCTACTGGCCAAAAAAGTCGTGTAGAAATGGCGAAAGCTTTAGTGACTAATCCTAGGTTACTCATTTTAGATGAACCCTTTGCTAACTTAGATAGAAGTCTTAGAAATGAAATAAAAAGTGAGCTTGTAGAGATTTTAAAAGAGCGAAAAATATCTGCTCTAATTGTCACTCACAATCTAGAGGATGCTTTTTCTCATTCTGATAAAATTATGGTTTTAAATGATGGTGGAATAAAGCAATTCTCTCCAGCTAGAGAGGTATATACACGTCCTGCTGATGCATGGGTTGCCCATTTTACTGGCCCTGTAAATTTGATGGCAGGAACTGTAGGAGAGGCAAAAACCGACGAGTTTCAACAAACTAATAAGTTAGATACCTTTACTGTCCCTTGTTACGACAAAAAAATTAATTCCGGAGATTTTGCATACATGCTTATAAGACCCGAAGCATGTGTTGTTTCTAAAGAAGGTAAGTATAAAGGGAAGGTTAAAAAGATCATTCATTTAGGACCTACATCAGAAGTTTGGTTACAAATAGGTGGAATTGAAAGATTTAAGGTTTCAGCATCTCTTTCTGATACAGTTGTTATAAATAGGTCTGTTAAGTTTGATATCAATATAGACCAGTGTCAGCTTCTTTCGATTTAGTTTGCCATACACTTATTAATATCAGCGAGCTGATTTGTAATATCTATTGCATCGTCTTTTAAGTACCAGTGCTTATTAATTCTCTTATCGTTTATCTTTACTTGATAGAGGCTGTCATTCCAATGTTTTTCTAATGAACATATATCTGTAGTAGGAACAAATTTAGCAGAGCCACAACTAGCTATAAAAAGACACACTAGTATGTGAATCTCTAATTTATAAATCATTTTCATACTCATCACAGTCTCTCTCTCTTCTAAATCTTTCTAGCTCTCCTGAGCCAGGGAGTGATTTGTAGAACCAATAAAAACAAACATTGTCAGCTCTAAGTTCTTTCTTTCTTATCATTGCATCTCTTATGTCCCAGGGTTCATTTTTTAGGTTACTCTTTTCTTTAATTATTAATTTTCTTTTTTCTTTGGCTGACTTTTCTTCATCTGAACTTTTACTTCCCAGTATTTGGGGAGAAGCTGTAGCTACTCCCATTACTGCTCCTATTACAGGAAGCGATGGAGTAGGAGAGTTAGTAGAAGAGTTATTGTTGTTCATTTTTTCCATAATAGAAGCTGTTACCTCTAATATATTTGGAAGAAGTTTTAATTCATCCTTTAGTAATTCTTCTAGTAGTTTTTGATCAAGTCTTTTTATTTCTTTTGAAATACTATATGTACTTGTATTGACCACTTCTCCGGCCTTTAATGTAAAAGTCTCCGCTTTTTCAATTGAAGTGTTCAATGTCCCTTCAAGTAAAGCTACATCTGATACCTTGGTTGATTTTGATATATATGAGTTCGCTAAGAATTCCGTACCTCGAACTCCTACTGAAATATAGTTTGATAGAAATTCTAATTTTTGGTTTAGCTTCACTTTCTCTTGAACCTTCACTCTAAAGTTTCCTCTTAGAAAGTTGAATATATTGATTCGATCTTTTTTAGAGAATTGCTGAATTTTCAATTCACTTTTTGGACCGAGTATTAAATTTGTATTGTCTACGAAGCTTATTTTTATTAGAGACTTTTCTGCAGTACTAATAATATCGAGCTCATTTATAAGAGATTTTTCTTGTAACCTAGTTTTATTATTATTTCTTAGTAGGTGAGCTTCTCCCTTTAGAATTATAATCTGTCCTATTTCAATATCTTCGCCAAAGCTATTGAGTATAAGAATATTTAAAGTAAATATAATTATTATGATTCTCACATTTTCTCCAGCATTAAATTTGAATAAATAAATTCTAAATGCCAATTCTTCTTTGCTCCTTATAGAGCTAAACAATAACCAGAAAACAGTAGTTTATGATTTTATCCTAATTTATACAGGGAAATGACCGATATAATTCTATAATAGTATTACTGAATATTATTAGTTGAGTTATTTGGAGGGGTTTCACAGTGTCAGATAAAACAGTACCATTCTTTTTTGATTTTTCTAGAGAAGTTGTTATTGAACTAAGTCATGGTATGACTTTTGGTCGAAACAAAGATTGTGACTATACTGTTGTAGACCATAGAGTAAGTGGAGCTCATTTTAAAGTGATTTTAAAAGATAATGAAGCTTATATCGTAGACCTTGAGTCTTCTAATAAGACAAAGTTAAATGGCAATGAAGTAAATCCTAACACTGAGACAAAGCTTTCTTTAAAAGACAAAATTAGATTCGGAGAGCAACAGTTTTATTACTTCAATGAATCAATTGAGGATTTTGTTATTCCTGATATCACGAGAACTCTTACTATTTCAAATACGGCGGATGTCGTAGATGAGATGATTGATTTATCAAATGATTATAGAGGAATTAATCTTTCTATATCTACAAATAAGAAAAAAAGTATGCTTGGAGACTTGAAAAAGTCAAAGGCGTTAGTTGGAGAGCATGAACAATCTCTTAAAAATGTATTAGGAGAGATAGAAAAAAGAAATTCGGTTTCTAGGGAATATGATTCTCTTATGCTTAAAATTAAAAATAGTAAAGAAGAACTCTCTAATGCAAATTTTGTGGACAAGGGAACTCTTTCTGCTGAATGTGAGAAGAGCAACCTTTCAATTAGAAGTTTAACTGAATCAATTAACAATGCACAAAAACAAATAAATGCATGGAAAAAAGAAATTGAATTACTTCAAGAGAAGATAGAAGAAGCTAAGAGAGTAGAGCAAATACACAAGTGCCTTGAGAGTGATCAGTTAATAGAGAGAAATCTATCTAAAGAAGTGGAAAGATTTAGAGAAATGAATCTTGATAATAAGAAAGCTGAGCTTCAAAAATTGATTAAGAGTGAGTTTGAGAATTATAAAACTCTTCAAGAAGAGTATTCAGATAGTCTTAAATATAAAAAAAATCGCCTTGCTTCATAGATCATGAAAATAGTTGTACAACGCTCAAAAAAATCATCTGTAGAAGTTAATAATCAAATTATTTCAACAATAGCTAATGGATTGGTTCTTCTTGTCTGCTTAGAAAAAGGTGATAGTGAGAAGTCTATCTCTAGCGCTGCAGAAAAAATCTTGAATCTTAGAATATTCCCAGATGACAATGGTAGAATGAACAAAGATATCCTTCAGTCCAATGGCGAAATTTTAGCAGTTAGTCAATTTACACTTTCTTGGAATGGTAAAAAGGGAAATAGACCTAGCTTTGATAACTCAATGGAGCCAGATAAAGCAAATACCTACTTTGAGCAGTTTTGCTCAATACTTGAAAAGTCGGTAACCGTTAAGAAAGGTGTATTCGGAGAGAGTATGCAGGTCACTATTGCCAATGATGGGCCAGTGACCTTTTTCTTAGAGTTTTAACTACTTGTGGTTAAGACCTGTTGAGTTCGCTTTGTCGTCTTCAGCTTTCTCTGCTTTTACAGCTGCTTTCCAAAGACCTGCAAAAATTCCAAATAAAATAATGAAAAATACTAAAATATGAACGACTTCAATCTGAAGAGAAGTTGCTACCATTTCGTGCTTTCTGGCCGGAACCATTTTTTCACCTTTTGGAACAATTGATGTCTCATATACTTTTACATTCTCAGTCGTAGTCTCATTACTCATGGAGTCATTCCTCTTAAAACAAAAATTTAAACATAATTATCTAATATATTTACATTAAAAGACCATATTGGTCACGAAAAAGCCTTCAATTTTCTTATTTTTTCGATAAAAGACGATATGTCTGAGTAAAATGCTAAAGTATTTCTCTTGAAATTACGATAGGTCGCTAACATCTATACAAGGGGAATTTAATGAAAAAATTATTAGCGGTTGTTACAGCGGCTCTCTTATTGGCATCTTGCTCAAGTAATAATGTAGCTAAAAACTCACCGGCAATAGCTGAAAGAGAAGTAGCCTCAGTGAGTGCACCTGGCTGCATGATAGAGCAGCACAGTCGTAATAAGAGCTGGTATCGTGTTAATTTAAACGGTGTACCACACAATGAGCATTGGTACGGAAAGAAGCAAGTGGAGAGGATTAAGAATAATTACCTCCAAAAAGGCAAATGTAAGTAGTTTCTATCTAGGCCTCACACTCAAAAGTGAGGCTTTATCAGTTTTTTTCATTTCTCATTTAATTAAATACTTTCCATAATATACAGATACACATATTCAAAAAGGAGTTTGATATGACCAGACTAATTAAATTAGTAGCGGTTTTTAGTATTCTTTTACTTAGCATAGAGTCATTTTCAGTTGAGAGTACTGAAGATAAGAACTACCGAGGAAGAATGGTTCAAGGCCAAGTTATTTATGGGCCAACTCTAACATGTGAAATATGGAATGACTCATATAGACCAATACGTGTTATGAACTACACGTATGATATTTACTTTAGAAACCGCTTTGGTGGAATCAGTCTGGCAAAGAGGAACTTTGATTGTCGCTATAATTGTAGAGTAAGAACTCATGACTCAAAAGTATTTACGGGACCTCTTAATGATGGACCTACTGTTTCTGCAAGCTGTTCAGCATTTGTGAGATAGATCTTTGCCTAAGTTTCTTATATTAATTCTTATTTTATTATTTCAGTCGTGTAATTCACTTGAGGGTGAATTACATAACTATAGATCTTATTCATTAGTTAACGAAAATGGTGAGAAGATTTATATTGAGCGAGGATTCTATCCTGCTAGTTTAGAGCTTAAATCAAGCAAGCTCTTCTCTATCGAAATAGGGGACAACTCTTTTGAATTTAAAATCCCAAAAGGAAAAGACCTTCCTCATGAAGACGGAGAATTGCGCCTGAGTTCAGAAGATGTGGGTCAGGACTTTGGTATATATGGAAAACTGAGCTCTAAAGTATTCCTTGGTGAGCTAATAAGAGACAGTGAGAGATGCTCTTGGCTTGAACGTTACTTAGATTGTGATGATAATCAAATTTGTCGTACCCGCTATAGGACATTGTTTGGAAATAAAGAAGTAAGCTATAGAAATAATATTCATCAAAAGAAAGTTGTCCTTAATTTAAATTTAGACCAATCGGGTGAAGTTATCGCGCAGCTTCTAGGTGAAAAGAAATTTATTAAAAAAGTTTATCGTTATGAAGGTAGTTGTCACTAGTTTTTTTGATAATTTCTTATCTTGTCTACAATCCATTGAGAGTCGTCAATTGGTAAATCATGTCCCGCAGTTGGATGAAGTTCAATATGAGTTTTAAAATATTTTGAAATCTCTTCAGAGCACTTACTACTAGTAAATCTATCTTTTTTAGAGGCAAGAACTAAGTATGGAATCTCGATTTTTGAAGGAAGTTCAAACTTTGATGCTGCAAATAGTTGGCGAAAAAAGCTTTTAATTTTAATCTGTCTCTTCTTTGCTAAATCTCCCCACTTAAGAGCAATGGAGTTGTCAATATCATCGTGATTTGTAATTAGCCTTAATATAATTAACTCTTTTTTGAAAGGATCTCTTGTGAGCAAGGTTTTGAATAGGCTAGCTATAGCAAACGGAGAAATTCTTTCAAATGGAGTTGATAGCTTTTTTGTAGAAGAGTTTATGGTTACAAGTAAATCAAAATCTTCTGGATAGCGAGAACACCAGTCCATAGCAATCATTCCACCTAGAGATATTGCAAGGAGAGACCATTTCTCATTAGATTCTTTTTGAAGCAACCATTTTGATCTAATTCTATCTGTCATGTCCTTTATACTAAGAGGGACTGACTCCTCTAATGAATCACCGGCGCCAGGGAGGTCTATGCACATGACTTCACCGCCAAAGCTATCTTTCATCTTTTGATCAAAATTAACCCAGTGACCTTTCTCTCTTGCTAGTCCTCTTAATAGGACCCAGTTTACTTTTTCCATACTTCCCAATTCTTAGTTATATTCGAAAAGAAGTCGATTAATAACAAGTGTCTTCTCATCGTTCTATCGTATCGGTGATTCTTAATAGGATTAAATAGTCCTAACTTAGAAAAGATTTGAATAGGATTCTTCTTTAGCCAAGTCCATGAGCCCATCTCTAATGTCCATGGAATGAAGTCATGTTGATTGAAGTTGTCTTCTTTCCAGTCAAATAGATAGTCCCACAAGTCTCCATGAGTCGTATATTGATCTGACTGGGGTTCTATTTGGTAGATATGTTGAGGGATTGTTCGATCAAATATTTTTTGGATATTGTTAACTTGATCAATGGCCGGAAACTGATCTGAGCTCTTTGCGTAGGGGTACCAAAGTCTATCTTTAAGACCGAAGCCTGAGTGGAAGTCTATCACTAGAGTTTTAGGAGATTTAGAGATGACTCTCTTTATTGCATCACAAAGAGTTTTTGCCTCAGCTTGCATTGGATCACCTTTCTTTCCTCGATACCAGGGGAGTAGGGGACTGATTCTATGGCCTCCAATTAGAAAAAGTGACTTATTGATAGCATCTACGGGAGCGTTCCTCATTAAGTCTACACCGTTTCCATTAGATCTTTTATTGTGAGCAACTCCAACTGGATTAACCATTGGAATAGCAATAAGATTAAAGTTTTTAAAAAAGCTTTGTAAGTCTTGATTCCATTTGAGCTGTTCGAAGAGAAAATTCAAATATGAGAGAACAACGTGAGTACCAATTTTTTCTAGTCCATGGACTCCTCCGACTAGAACAAGTGTTGGAGAGTTGAGTTTTGAGTCCCCAATTGAAAATTGATGAATTGGGTAACTTTGATCTTTGTACTGTATTGTTTCTAGAACTTCTACCTTCGCAATATCAGGCATTTTAGATATTAGTTCTTGTATCTCAATGGATTCAGGTGATTTGTTACTCATGTAACTATTATTATATTTAAAGCGTAAGAGCGCGAGTCTTATTTACACAAATATTTTTGAGTTCAATCGCACCTCTTCGTGCTCTTTGGTACTTAAGGCTACACTGCTTATAATTTTGAACATAGGAGCCATCACTAAGCATCGAAAAATTCATTACTTTTCCAAATTCCTCTTTAGTATAGAACTTTGCTCCATTCTCTCTGTCACCTTTAACAAATGAAATGAATTCAACAGGAGAGTCGTTGTAAAAAATAGCTTCGGCCATTGAGTTTGGAGTTATAGTATTTCTTCCTAAGATATAGTCTAGTGGCCATTTAACATCACCATAAGAGAGATAAATGATCTCAGAACAAGTAATTTTAAATGCTGTGTCTGCGTTGAAAGAAAAGTCATAGTTCTTTCCAATCTGTTCAGCGAGTATTTTATATATCTTAAGTAAGCTCTTTTTAGATTTACCTTCAATCCCTTTTAAGCGAACTTGAGCAAAGTCATCCAGATCCATCCATTTACTATAAGAAGCAAATGTTGTTCCCCATTTTCTCATCTCAAAAATTGAATTTCCATTCTCTATTTGTTCTCTGAAAGGGTCTAATTCTTTTGAGTTCCAAAGGCCATTATTGATAAGCTGGTCCTTAGTTCCTAACCAAACAGCATTGTGTCCCCAGTAACCAGGAATTGTATAGTCAGTTAGCTTATAAGCTTTCTTTTCAAAGATGATATCAAGTGGCATTAAGCCACTTAGAATCCTATCTTTTGCTAACTCATCATCTCTAAGTTGACCTCCATCTCCCCATTCTATAGGTCCAGCAATAGCCCCAAATCCGGAACTTAATCCTGATGTCGCAGTAGTAATAAGATTATCAATATAATCACTAATGAACCTATCTGTATTAGCAAATTTAGAAATATCCTCATTCTTTGAATTCTTATACAGAATTACAGAGTTACTTCTTTCAAACATAGAGAGACGATTTGCAGATTTAATTATACTTGGTAGTGCTTTGTTTACTTTTAAACTTAATACATTTTCAAATAGTCTTTCAATTGATTGATTTAATATAGAAGATTGATCTAAGAGCATTTTTCTTAAGGGTTTATTGCTCATATAAGTATTATATAAGGCCTGTGTTCTTTCTACTAGTTGAAGTGCTCGTAATGATTCTTCAGGAGTTGATGAACCATTTATTGATTTTTCAAGCTTATCTTTAAGAGATTCACTTTCTTCAATATATTTTGACCAACTCTCTTTTAAGAGAACTAATAAAAGTCCATTTCCATAAGCTCTATTCCATAAATGCTCTAGGCTATATGATCCTAGGTTTAATGTGTGTTGATAGATTTCAAAGTGAAGGTCATCAGATTTTACTATTGAGGTAATCCTATCTAGATTTCTTTCAAAACGTGAGAGTTCTGTACTCAAAGTATTGCTCGAAAGTAGTATAATAAATATGATAAGAAGATTTCTCATGGATTTCCTATAAGTTAATATCTATTTATAATGAATTTCGATGAGTTTTTAAATCTATAATGAAATGATTACTAGGGTGTAAAAGCTTTAGGCAGCTATTCGACTTTAGCCCAATCTGGCTTTAAGTTGTTAGAATCATTTAGCTTCCAGTGCTTGAGGACATGTTCAACGATACCAAAATCTGTCAAAGCATCTTCTAATTCTTCGGGGATTTCATCTTCATCAGCAGACATTAAAACGCCTGTGGTGTAGTGCTTTAAAGAAACGTCATTCTTCGTTGAGGTTACTTCAATTGAGTAAATACGGATTAAATCTTCACTTAAGTCATCTAGGTCCTGGATTGTGAAGCTAGAAAGTGGATTAAATGATTTATACTGATCATCGGTTTCAATTACTATTTGAAAATCGATTCCTTCAATATTTGTAGAAAATTTCATAGATATTATTTACCTCTTGAAAATAAGGTACCATGTAAAGACGTCTTATTAAACTATTTTTTCTAGTCCCATACGTAAGAGGTTGCTATAAGGCTATTATGAATACGGGATATTTAGCAGGTATATTTTCTTTTTTATTTTGGGGTCTAATAGCGATTTACTGGAAAGAGCTATCAGCAATAGACTCCTACGAATTGCTAGGACACCGTATCTTTTGGGGTGTGATTACATTCATTGTATATTTCATTTTTAGAAACCCATGGGAAAAATTAAAGTCTTGCGTTGATACAAAGAAAAAAAGAATAAATCTTCTTATGACAACAGGTCTCATTTTTGTAAACTGGTTCCTATTTGTTTGGGCCGTAGGAAGTGGGCATGTTCTTGAAGCTAGTATTGGCTACTTTATTAATCCTCTGATCAATGTAGCCCTTGGTGTGTTTATCTTAAAGGAGACCCTAAGACCAAAGCAGAAAGTTGCCGTTGGATTTGCTTTTATTGGCCTATTAATCTTATTATCGACCGGAGTAGGAAGGATAGAGATCTCTCTATTTCTAGCTGTGAGCTTTGGAACTTATGGACTCCTTCGAAAGAAAATGAATATTCCTTCAATGGAGGGATTATTCCTTGAAATGCTTATTTGCTTAGTTCCTGTGATATTTTATTTTCTATACAAAGAATCTACTTCTGGCCTCATCTTCTTTAAAGTGAGCTTTCGAGAACAGGTGCTTACTTCTCTAGCTGGTGTCGTAACTCTCATACCACTAGTAGGGTTTAACTTTGCAGTTAAAAAGATTCCACTAATTAGTATTGGTCTTTTACAGTATATCGCTCCATCTCTTCAGTTTATTCTTGCCGTATTTATCTATGGAGAGTTGTTCACTCAAACACATGCATATGCATTTAGTTTGATTTGGTGTGCCCTTATAATATATACTTTTGACTTAGTGACTGCTCATAAAGTTCAAAGGACTGCAAGTGCGTAAAGCATTTTCTTATTTTTCAAAAATAGATGGAAACTTATCTATACTCATTCAAAAAGGAGAGACTCCATCTCTTCCAACTAACTTAGATATTGAGTGTATTGAGCTTTCTAAAAGAAGAGATATTCAATCATTTTTTGCTGTTACTTCAAATCCCGTTTCTTTTGAGAGTTGTGAGTGGAGAGATATTCTTGGTATTGAGAAATTTGTAAAGGGTGATGGAGCAGTTGTTTGCGAAGCTCTTGGAAAGCTGTTTCCACTTTTTAATAAAGAGGAGAGTATTCTTCCAAGTATCTTTATCAAAGATAGCTTTAATCACGATGAAGCGGCCTTCTTTGGAGGAAGCTTTAATCCTTGGCACGATGGTCATACAGAGTGTTTAAAGAGGTGCTCGTCTGAAAATATTATAATTATTCCTGACCGAAATCCATGGAAAGAAGAGATTGAACTAGAGTGTTTCTTTAAGTCTTTTATGGAACTTGCTCGAAAATTTGAAAGCTCTCCGTATTCAATTTATTCTGGTTTTTATGGACTTGAAAAAGTTAATCCTACTGTAGATTGGTTGCCTCAGGCGCAGTTCTTAAAAAAATCATTACTTGTTGGTGATGACAATTTCTGTTCGTTACTAAAATGGAAAAATGTTGAGACTCTTGTTTTGAATGTAAGTAGTATTTATGTACTAAATAGGAATCATACACTTTCTGAGATTGAGAAAGCTAAAGGTGATATCTTACGATTAAATAAAAACCTAGATATCACAATTCTGGGAGAACACGAATTTATGTCACTTAGCTCTACAGATCTTAGAGCACAAAAATAAAACTATGATATAATTTCCTTTATGAAAAAAGGAAATAAAGAAAAGTTTGAAGAAGATATCCCTCATATTGGTGAAGGAGCTAAGAAGAAGTCGAGTCGCGTCGATGTCCACGCTACGACCTCGGACCTAAAGGGTATCAAGGGTTTCATAGAGGGGCTGTTTAGAAAATTTAAAGGACCTGGTTTTGCTTTGGCCATGCTTCCAATTGCTATGGCCTACATCGTCTGTCTGGGCCTTGCGATACTTCCAGGCTACTTGCTCGTAGAGTACACCTGGAATAATGCTAGCATCCTTAGACCTCTTCTTATTTCACTCTCTATTGGATGCTCTTATCTGCTATATGGAATTAGTATTATTTTTGTTGTCCCTTTTCTTAATAAAATAATGTTTTTAAAACTTAGGCCCTGGAGAGGAGGATGGTTCTCTCTGCAGTCTCTACCATGGTACTATCACAATGCTTTAGTGCAGCTTGTTCGCTATACATTTCTAGACTTAGTGACTCCAACTCCGCTCAATGTTCTCTTCTTTAAAATGATGGGAATGAAGATAGGTAAGGGAGTAATGATAAATACTACAAATATTTCTGATCCATGTCTGATTACTCTCGAAGATAATGTGACCATTGGTGGATCTGCCACTCTTTTTGCACACTATGCTCAAGGAGGTTACCTAGTTATTGCTCCTACGATTATCAGGAAAGGGGCCACCATTGGATTAAAGGCATCTATAATGGGTGATGTTGTCGTTGGTGAGAAAGTGACTGTTAAGCCTCACTCTATACTTCTTCCAAAGACTAGGATTAACAAGGGTGACAAGCAAGAATAGCTTAAAAAGAATTTAAGCCAAAAAAAAGGCCTCTTTCGAGGCCTTTCGTATTTTTGTAATCTTTTTTTAATTACTTAACTTTCCAGTAATATTCAATAACAAATTGTTGTTCGAATTCAAATGGAATGTCAGATGGAAGAGGAAGGTCAATCATAGTACCTTTCTTCTTATCAGCTTCGATATTGTAACAAGCTGGAACTGTAGCCATTCTTGGAGACTCAATTGAAGCTTTGTAAAGTTGGTTTGCATAACCTTTGTCAGAAAGAGTGATTACATCACCTTTTTTAACGATGAAAGAAGACTTGTCTACTTTCTTACCATTAACCATAACCTGTCCGTGAGCTACCATTTGAGATGCAGCTGACATTGAAGGTGCCCAGTTAAGTCTAAAGATAACATTGTTAAGTCTTGACTCAAGAGTAGATAGAAGTGTTTCCATCCATGGCTTTGATTGGATTTTCTTAGATTGCTTAACGTAAGAAACTAATTGCTTTTCACGTAAACCGTAGTGGTAAACTAACTTTTGCTTTTCTTTAAGACGAACAGCATAGTCAGAAATTTTCTTTCTTCTGTTACCATGAACACCTGGACCATATGGTCTTCTTTCTAGTGCACCAGCTTTACCTAGACCTGGAAGTTCAAGACCTAATGCTCTCTGGATTTTAAAACGAGCTTTACCCGTAGTTGCTTTTGCCATTTCAGACTCCTAATTGTGTGACTTGGGGTATATGGCTATCACGTATCACATCTTAATATTAAGACCCCGCGTCAAATTCTGGAATACGTGTTCAGTGTTTTTATACAATTTAGTCCCTAATGTCAATGTAAACATGGTGTAGAATACTGTAAGTAGTGGATACTTTTTGCAATTTATTACCTTTTCCATTAAAATTTATTGTAGTTGATATAATTTTGAGCTTAAAGTGGAGAATATTTGAAAATTTTAGATATTCAAAAGAATTTACTTATTTCACATTTGGGGCTTATTGGAATTAATGAGGAACTTCTAGATACATTTCCAGTGAAAAAGCTAATTGAGAAGTCCGATGATGACGTTTGCATTGTTTTCACAATCCATTTTAAATCTCTCGAAGCTGAAGTTTTACTGAACTCTGTTGAGCTGATGGCCAAAATTCTTAAGATAGAAGCCAAGTCGGTAGAAAAAAGTGGGCAGGACTCTTTATCAATCCCAGTTTACTATGACAGTTTAAAAATGCATTGGAGCGATAAGGCCAAGTTACACTTTGAAGAACTTTCATCTAGGTTAGTAAGTTATAACGTTAAAATAAGTACAAATGTATCGATTAATAATTAGCTATCTAGGACTATCGAAAAAAGCTCTGTAACTCAGGAAAGTAGTATCCAATATTATATGAAAGTGTTGAGGTTCTATCAAGGCCGTAGCCATTAATCTTTTCACTGTCTCCAAAGTAATGATTTTGATCCAAAGAGAATTTAAAGAAAAATCTCTCATTAAGAAAAGCTACATATGATAAATTGAGGTGAAAAAGCGGTGTGGTGTCTCCAATACTTTTTCCAACTGAGTCTTCTCCTTCGAAATATCCAACTCCAGCTCCTAGAGACATACTTAGTGACCCTAGAGGTGTATGACCAGTAACTGAGAGATCATAGGAAGCGTTGTAGGTATTTAGGTTAATAGAGTAGTTATTTGGAAACTCTGCTCTAAAAGAAGGTAGAGAGATTTGGGGAGATAGTCTAAAGTCAAAATCCCATGGATTAAATAAATAGGGAGATGATACACTAGAAAAGGACCACATACTCACAAGCCAATGTAGGTTATTTGGGTTCTTCATAGAGCTTGAAAATGAACCCTCATCATCATCTTCAAAGTAGCCGTCAGTTTTTAGTCCACCGACACTTAGACTGTTAGGGATAAAGTAGATATACCTTTTTGCAAATGTCTTCAAGGTACTATCTTCATTTGTAAGCTTTGTTTTTATAGAAACTTTCTTTGTTTTGGCCTTATAGGTATATAGATCTATAATTTGAACTTCAAACTCACCACCAACTTTCCTGTTTAAAGTCATTATACTTGTGGCATCTGTATCTCTTATTACTTTAAGTAGTGATTGCTTTTTTATATTTTGAAGAGACCAAAAGTTCTCCTCTGTTATTCCATATTTAGAAAAATACTGAAGAGATTCTCCGTAAGATAATAATTTGTACTCGGACTCAAATTTATTTGTTGCATTCTGAATAAGATCTTGGATATTAAACTTATGTCCGTCAAAAACAGGAAGTATAATAGTCGTTTGCTCTTTTTCTACTATCTTTAATTCTTTTTTAGGAGTTAAGTATAACAGATCAGTACAAGAGAATAAGTTATCACTTAAGTAATCAATTCCGAGAAATACCGTTGAAAAAATAGGTGTAATAGGAATTGCAATTGGCATAATCAAAAGAGATGGAATCATTGAGTGCTGCCAATCTAGACCACAGCTGTGAGAGAACTTAGTTTCATCCCCTTGAATAAAGTAATCACTAGAACTCTTTTGATTTGAAAGTGAGATTAGGGGAGTCATTCCAAGTGATTCACCATCCTCATTTAATACCTCTAGGCCTCGAGGAGTGGAGTCAATCTGAAAGAATTCCTCTTTCTTTGTTAAGGTTCCACAAGAAGTTAAAGAGAATAGCATGATGAGAGATAGGATTTTTTTCATGAAGTAATACTCTTACATTCTAAGAGCACAAGCAAATGAATAGCTACATTCTTCAAAAGATGGCACCTTGTGTCTATATCAAAATAATACTTCATGTTAAAATGTAAAAAACCATTCAAGGATTGAAGGAGTAGTCATGAATTTTGATTCTATCAAGGAAGTTAAGAAAAGAGAGCTAGAAGGTATCGGAATTATCGGTATGGACAATGAGGGAAACTTTGAGTTTTCTGATTCTATTCTTGATGACGATATGGAAGATATAGAAAAAGAAGGAAAGAAGATTCTAAAGTCTATTAAGCCTGCAGCGCCTAAAAAGAAAGCTCAAAAAGAAAAAAAACAAGTTAAAATATCTGAGCCCGTAATAAAGGAAGCTCCAAGACGATATTCAATACAGTTCAATAAGAATGAAGTTGAAGAGGCCGAGCTTGCATTTGCAACACTCTCATCCCTAGGTCCAGAAGTCGAAATTAAAGATATTTTTAACTATGTTATGACAAAAGGCTTCTCTGCAGATGAGAAGTTTGAAATTCAAAAGATTGCTTCTAGTAGACTCTTAGAAGAGAAGTTAAATAAATATTTAAAAGAAAATAAACTTAAAATGGATAAAGAGGAACTTCTCTTACATTTACTGAATGAAAAACTTCAATAAAGTTTGAAACTATCCCACGCTTCTAAACTTAGTGCGTGGGATATTATACTTTTTAGTCTTTCAGGTCGATAAATTCAAATTTAGTCACATCAACTAAACCTTTATCTGTGATTTTTAAAGAAGGGATTACTGGAAGTGCCAGAAATGCCATTTGTATAAAAGGCTCATTTAAATGAACATCGACCTCTTTACAAGCTTTCTTTAGTTCTATAATTCCTTCAGTTAGAACCTCTGCAGTCTCTAAGCTAAGTAGGCCAGCAATAGGCAAGGCCAGAGAAGCTGTTACTTTTCCGTCTTTCACAACGCAAAAACCACCGCCCATCTCTATGAGCTTATTGGCCGCAATTGTCATATCACTTTCATCTTCACCAATGATAATAATATTGTGAGAGTCGTGTGCCAC
>NZ_JBFGYP010000007.1:0-51231 GCF_041587335.1 Halobacteriovorax sp. | reverse complement strand
CCCGAGTGTATAATGAAAAGGTCATGATCAACTTGTCCTTCTGCGCAGACAATATCACCTTTTTTTAAATTTAATGTTAACGGTCCAGATATCTCACTCATAAGTTCCTCAAATTTTTAGAATACTTTTAATAGTTAGGATAAGTTCTTTTTGTAATTTGTTATAGTAAATACTTTGTGGGTAGTACTCATCCTCAAAAGTTATATTTCTTCCAAGTCCTCGAGTTACAATTTCAGAGAAGTCGATAACTTTAATCCCGTTCTTTTTTGCATTTCTATTAATTAATTTATTAAATATTGCATTACTTCTCCAGTTTCCACAATCATATGTTGCTGCCATGCTAAGGTTTTCCTTAGCTTCCTTAAGAAGCCCCTGGTTTAGTTGTGCAACTCCTAGAAGGTAATAAGTTTGAGCATTACCAATAGACTGCGAGAGTAGCTTCTTAAGCCTAGCGGAGGCCTCTTTAGACTGACCTGAGTCTATTAGTTTTTTTATGTCTGATTGCTCTGTGATAATTGTACTTGAGACGGCATTGTCACAAACAATTCTTGGTGGAATTTCTAAGTTTACTGGAGCGGTTATGTAAATAAATGTAGAACCTTTTTCTCTTGAAATAGTTGCAAGAGTATCTAATTGAATAGAAAAGTAGTTATAAATTAGTTCTGCTCGCGTTTGAGACACTACAGCAGATGATGCTTTTGGAAACGGAAGAATATTTTGTTTTAGGTAAAAGTATTTTATTGGCTTTTTGTATAGAACCTTGCTGACATCAGGAAGTGCCATGAGCAAGCTAGAGAAGCGGTCGTCTTTAAACATTTTCATATTGTAGTCATGGGTGCTTTTGTCAGCGGTAAGAAGTCTCTCCTCATAAAACTCTTCACTTGCTCCTGAGTAAATAACTATTGGTGGAAGCTTCTTTAATAATCTCAACTTTTTTAGAGTCCTGTGTAGGCCTTCGCTTTTAGAAGACCAATTGTAGATCTTTAACTGATTTCTTAGGTTCTTAGAAAGAGTTTCATTTATTGCAGGGATGTACTTATCTAGGTTTACGCCTAAACGGTCTCCGACAATCAATATGTCACTAGAGCTGATTTCTTTGAGATCTGGGGATTTATATTGTGCAGAATCAACAAAATAAGGGAATGGGTAAATAGTAGTCGGCTTATTCTTAATGCGAATAAAAAGGAGTGAAAGGCCACCAATTGTAATAAGGCTAAGCGAAATAAATAGTTTTTTAATCATTATGTACTTTTAAACAGTTATATAAGTAAAAATTTCTCTGTTTTCTTTATTGTATATAAAAATTCTGCTACATAAAAGCTTTGATATATTAGGAAAATAGTAATAGGCGAATTTATGCGTAGCGTTCCAGAATTATTAGCACCCGCGGGTAGCTTGGAAAAATTGAAAGTGGCCATTTTATATGGTGCAAATGCTGTTTATCTCGGTGGGCAGAAGTTCGGACTTAGGACAGCTGCTGATAACTTTACAACAGCTGAGCTTGAAGAAGGTGCCCATTTTGCTCATGATCGTGGAGCAAAGGTCTATGTTGTTCTTAATAGTTTTCTTCACGATTCAGATTTAAGTGAATTGCCAGAGTTCTTATCCCTTTTAGATGAGCTGAGTATAGACGCAGTTATTGTTTCTGATCTCGGTGTAATTGAGACAATTAAAAAATATTCTAATATTGAAATACACTTATCTACTCAAGCAAGTTGCTTAAATACAGAAGCTGCCCTTCTGTGGAAAGAGATGGGTGTAAGGCGAATTGTTTTAGGAAGAGAAATATCACTCTCTGACGCCAAAGAGATAAGAGAAGCTTCGGGGCTTGAGATTGAGATGTTTATTCACGGCTCAATGTGCATGGCCTACTCTGGAAACTGTGTTATATCGAACTACACACAAGGAAGAGATAGTAATCGTGGTGGCTGTGCACACAGTTGTCGCTTTGAGTACTCTCTAGACTTTAATAATATTGAAAATGCTTCAAAAGATGAAGTTAAAGCATATTTTATGTCTTCTAAAGATTTAGAGGGAATTAGAGCTCTTCCTGAGTTTATTGAGGCCGGAATTGACTCTGTTAAAGTTGAAGGCCGAATGAAGAGTCATCATTATGCTGGAACAATTAGCAAAGTGTACTCTGATGCTCTAACTCAATATCAAAAGAGCGGAGATATTGTTTCTAAGAATATTTTAGAATGGGAACAAGAACTTAGAAAGATTACTCATCGAGACTATACTCTTGGCTCTCTACAAGAGCCTGCAGGTGCAGACTCTATATATACAGAAAGAGAGCACGAGACTCCTGACTATGTGGTTGCGGGGATAGTTCTAGAGGTTGTTGAAGATAGTCACTTACTAGTAGAGGTTAGATCTGCATTCTACCCTGGTAGCACATTAGAGCTTGTACCATTCAATGATCCTTGTATTGAGTTTAAAGCAGACTTTTTAACTGAGACTGATGGAAGTAGCTGTGAAAAAAGTCGTCCAGGTATTTTACTAAAAACTCCGTATGTTAAGGGAGCTGAGCAGTGGAATATAATACGTGCGAAGGTAATGCAATGATAGTTTGTACATATGTAGATCATTTAGATGAAGCCATTTTAGCTAAAGAAGCTGGTGTTAATGAAGTGATTCTTGGAAATATGTTATTTTCTAGATTTGGAAAGATATCGCCTAAGAGATATTCAGAGTTTTGTCGTGAGGTCAAAAATTTAAACTTAAGAGTTGTTTTTGATTGGGATATTCTGATGACTGAGAAAGTTTTTCAGCAAAGGAAGTCTGAGATCCAAAGTATAAATTGGGAATGTGTAGATGCGATTAGAGTTCAAGATCCTGGTGCACTATATTGGATTAAGAACAATCTCCCAGATATGCCAATTCAATTACTAACAGAAACTGGAAATCATAATTTAGTGGGTTTAAAGAAGTGGAAAGAGATTGCTGGCCCACAGTTAGAAAGAATGATTCTCTCTATCGAGCTACCAAAACAAAAGCTGTCTGAATATATAGATGCTCTAGATGTTCCAGTAGAGATTTTAGTGGCAGGTAGAATTCTTCTTTTCTATACGCCTAGAAACCTTATATCTCCATATATCCTTGATCATGATGATGATAAGACTAAGGCAGCTATGGAGAGCTCTTATGAGTTAGAAGGCTCTAGTGAAGAGAGCCCACATAAAGGTTTTCCTCTTTTAGAAAACCTTCATGGTACATTCATGTTCAATACTAAAGATCAGTTTCTATTAGATCATTGTGTGGAATTACAGGAAATGAAGCTAGCAGTCGCTAGAGTAGATTTTAGGCATATAAAGGATAACAGCTTTTTAGTAAAGGCCGTTAATGCACTTCGTTCACCAATTTCAAGTACAATACATCCTTTAAAAGATGATTACCCTAATCCTATCATTCGCGGTTTCTTCCACGTTAATAAGTCTGATGTCCTTTTTAAGAAATTGAAAAATCAAAGAACTCAGAGAAATGATAAAAACTATATTGGTGATGTATTAGATGTAAAAAAGAAGAAGCATCTAGGCATAATGGTTAAGTCAAAAGATATAGGCTTACAAATTGGAGATAATCTTATTTTAAAAACTCCAGACGGTAAGGAGAAAGAACTTATAATCTCTGATCTTAGAAACTCTAATGGTGAAAGTATAGAGAGCGCCTCTATAAATAGTATTGCCTTTATTAACCACGTTTCAGGCGTTAGTGTGAAAACTCGAGTTTATCGCCACGAATAAGTTGCACTAGGGTGTGAAAAAATAATTTAATTTTATCATTTATTTATTTATACCTTGGGATCATTTTTGCTGTAAGCTCCTGAAAGCCCATCAACACTTAAATAGCAAATATTTATTTTAACTTCCATTAACTTTTCTTTACTACAATTTAAGCAGAATTAGCCTTTAAAATGGTTAAGAGATTATAAAAAACTGACGAAATAAGTATTGTAAAGTTTTTGGAGAAATCGTGAAAAAGTGCGCTGCTAAATTATTTTTATTCTTATTTGTAAATTGCAATATATTTGCTCTTCCTGGAATGAATAGTATTTCCTACGACTTTTCACTGAATGAGGAGATATTCTCACAAGCTGCCATAAATTGTCAGACAAGACCTACTACAGATGTAGGGCTAGAGAGTATTTCAGACTTCATGAATAAAATGAACTGCAATTCAATTAAAGACCCTGAAAAGTTTTGTAACTGTGTTAGCGCTATTTCAAATAAGGGAGCACACTTAACAGATAAGGAAGCTGTTAAAATAGGTCTTGTTGTAGATGAAGTCTCAAAAGCAAAGGTTCTTGAGTCTATTGCTGGTAGTGTAGAAGATATAGAAGGTTATGATGATTTAGTAACAGTTCTTGGTTCAGCTTACGTTGGACCTAAGTGCCTTGTTACTGATAATGGAAATGACCCTATTTTTGGAGAGTTTCAAAGAAAGCAACGACAGGGTAAAATACTAACTAGTAAAGACGAATTGTCTTTAAAGATTTTCGAGAAAATTAGCTCAGATATCAAAAATACAAAGAAGTTACCTCTAGAGGATATTCTTTCAGATGCAGGTTATCTTAAAACTTTAGCTTCTGATATTGACTACAGAAAAAGTAGTGGCCAAGTAAGTTTAACAGATAGCAATAAGTATGATCTTTCAGTTATACAGTGGGATAAAGTTGAAGATTCTGCAGTAATGAGACTTATGAGGAATGATGAAAATCTACCAAACATACTTGCTAGTAGTATTAAATCTAATCATAAAAAAAGCGCGATACAAATGTCTAATGCTACTGGTGCGTTTATGTTAGGAACTCTGCAGAGTAAGCTAAAAGTAAGTCTTTCAAAAAGTAGTCCTTATCATAAAGATGTAGTTCAATACTCTGATGGCTACGATTCAATTATGGTTGATTCTTCTATTTCTTCAGCATGTAAGAAAGTTCGATCTGAAATAGATAGGTTAATTCGTAAGTCTGATGTAGATAAAAGTGTGAGAAGCTTGAGAGCTGCGGCTTTTAATCCTGTTACAAAAGAGCAGAAAGAGACGTTTAAAATAATAGAAAAAGAAATTGCCAGTAAGCTAAATGGTAATTTAACTAAAGACGAAAAAAGTAGAGTTCAGAATTTTATATTTGATATAGATGTCTTATTTTGTAAAGAACGAGTAGATCTTAAAGAACTAAAAGGTAAGTCTAACAATATAAAAATAGTAGACGCACTAGAAAAGGAAGTCCTAGTCGTGTCAACTAAGTTAGAAATAGCAAAGAAAGATAAGTTAAAAAATTATAATGAATTTATAAGATTAAGTGATGAACTTAACAAGCAGATAGAATTAGAAAATCAAAAGAAAAGAGAACTTGAACTTTTAACTAATATCTTCAATGGAGAATATTCAAAAAGAGATGGAGATAGTGTTATTGTTGATATTAAGAATGAAGAGCTTATTTCTTTAGCAAAGAAATATTCACCAAACTTAGCTCTCATGATAGAAAATGCTAATAAACAAGCATTTGTTCAAGGTGTTAGTTTTTCTACTGATGAGTTAAAGATTGCTATTGCTTACGCAGAAAAAGAAGCTAAGGAGGCTAAGTTAAAGATTAAGTCTCTAGAGAATAGTTTTGTTGATTATGACCAAAAGTATAGAGGTAGTTTAGGACTAGTTAGTCAACTAGAGGAAGATCAAGATAGTGTAATAAAGAAACTCGAAAGAGCTGTTGGTTCAGCTGCTGCATTAGAGATTGTCGTACGTACAGATAGAGAAGTTGATCAAAAGCTAGGTAACAAAAGTAGTTACGAACTTGTATTTGAAAATGAAAAAAGAAAGTCAGACAAAGACTTTGTTAAAAAATCAAAGTCTGAAAGGTTTCAAAGTGAAGTCTTAGCAATTGCTACTTCTGTAAATGATGTTCAGACTGAAGAGTCTTCAACTCGTGAAGTTATCGCTAATGTTAGGCCATCTGAAGAAATTGTTACAGAATCCGTAAAAGAACAAGAGTTTACTGCTCCTAGTTCTCTTTCTACTGATAATAGATTCTCAAGTAATATGATGGTTAACTCTCAAAATACTCCTGTTCAAAATAAACAAAGACAAACTGTTAAGACAACACCTAAGAGCGATAAGAGCAATGAACTAGAAAATAAAATAAAAGAACTCGAGGAGTTGGTAGCTCAAAATAACCAGGTCACTAACACTCCTGAAGAGAGTAGCTCAATAGATTCTAAAATTGCAGAATTAAAAGAAAAAATTAATATTGAAAAGATTAGGTCTGAAAAATTAAAAGTAACAAAAGAATTAAATGAATTAAAAAATACTAAAAAAGAAACTAATACTAGTGTTGCGACACAATCAACTTCAGAGGTTTCTCCTCTTAGAAGTCGTATTGCTGCCACAAACTCTAGGTCTCCTAGCTCTTCAACAAGAAGTTCTGGAGGAGTATCTTCTGCTGGCGTATCTTCAAACTCTGGTGCTAATAACTTTTCATCTAGTTCTGCAATTGCTTCTTCTTCCGATGTAGGAACGCCATCAACAGCTTCTAGGCAAGTAACTGAGTCTCAAAATGAGAGAGCAATTGATAGCAACCTTGATAAGAGTGGACTAGTTTCTCTAGATGGTGCTATTCGAAATGAAAGTAATTCTTCATCTCAAATTGAACTTGTTTCCTACCAAGGAGATGTTTCTGAATTAGATAGTAGAGTCGTAAAGGTAGATTTTAACCTATCTGCTGATGATATCGAAAACCGAACAGAGGTACTAGAGTCACTCTTTGCTGAAGGTGAGGATGAAATTGTAGTTCTAACGCTAGAAGGAAAGAAAGTTATTGTTAAAAATAAAGTAAAACAAACTAAAAAGATCGAAGATCAGCAAAAAGAATTAGAAAGAAAAAATAGAAAAATGAGACATCAGAATTTAATTGATCTACTTAAAGTCGGACAAGCTGATGCCTTACCTATGTTAGATCAATAATTATAAAGGCCACATCAATTCCACCATTAGATATAAACCTCTTTTCTAAGAGGTTTAAACCTTTGAGCTTGTGATATGCCCAGGTTGGGAAAATCAATGCTATTTTTTTTAGTTTAATAGAATCCTTAGCGTGAGTAATTATCCTATTTATAAATATATCAAGTTCTTCATCTAGCTTAATTCTCTTTCCATACGGTGGATTAATAATAGCAACTGAGTCTGTTCGCTCTTCTAACTTAAAGAAGTCTTGTACTATAATTTCTTCAAACTCTTCTTTAAAAGGGATAAAGTTGTGCTTGATAGACTCAACTGATTTTGGGGAAAGGTCGTATGTAGAAACTGATTTAAATAATCTATTCTCTATTTTTTTTCTTTTTCTCAGAGGCAGGTTGATAAAAAAGGGGGCTATCTGATAATCAAAATCTCTATAACTATTGTATCTGTTAAAAAGAATAGACTCTAAGCTAAATGTTCCTGTTCCAGACATAGGGTCTATTAAATTTTGGTCCTCACACAGCTCACTAAGTCTGAAAGTCATGGCCGCCGCGATGCTTTCTCTTAAAGGGGCCGCATCGGTGTAGAGTTTTACTCCGCGCTTGTCCATACGTGTACCACAGAGGCTTAGTGAAACTCTTAGTCTATCTTGATAAAGATCTATATGGATCTTATTACTAATAGACTCTTTACCTTTTGGTACCTTCTTTATGGGAGATTTTTTTAGCGCGAGCTTAATACCACTTTCTACAGATTCTTTGACTAAACTTGAATTAATTATCTTCGATTCTTTTGTTGTCACTAGAACTAAAGGAAAGTCACCTCTAAGGTAGTTATGCCAAGGTATTTTTGATATTTTATTATATATCTTAGGCCTATCTTTTCCAGTGAATTCATCCAGTATTATATAGGCGTCAGTTGGTATTCTTAAATATGGAATAAGTGTACAAACATCAGAAACATCAGCTTCAAGGAATAGTTTTCCTTTTTTTTGCTCAATCTCTGGAAGTTCAGAGGAGTTTAGTGAACTCCATTTTTTTTTTAGTTCACTTAAAGCGATATCTTCGATTCCCGGGAGTACTGTAAAACTAAATTTCATATTTTTATCTTCTGACATTGTGATATTATAATTTGATTAAAAAATAGAATCTATCTTAGAAAGCATATAAGTACAAATAATCTTAGGAGTATGTAGTGAAAGGTGTATTAACATTGATTCCGACACCAATAGATGAAGATAGTCCCTTAGAGCAAGTGGCCTTCAAACAATTAAAGGAAGCCACGGAGAACCCTTCTGATAATATTTTTATCATTGAAGATCTTAAGCCTGGAAGAAGAAGATGGTTAAAGTTTGGCTTAACGAGAGATTTAGTAGAAGACTTTGTTTTATTCAATGAGCACTCACGTGTAGAAAACCTTCCTATTATTATGCAGGCTCTGAAATCTGGTAAGAATGCTTTTATTATGAGTGATGGGGGACTACCGGCTTTTTGTGACCCTGGAGTTGAACTCGTAAAGGCCTGTCATCAAAATAATATCAAAGTAACCGCCACGCCATTTTCAAATTCGATCTCACTTGCTTTGGCCCTGAGTGGAATAGATCACTCCAAATTTACTTTTGGCGGCTTTCTTCCAATTAAATCACCAGAGAGAGATGAGGAGCTTAAGAGTATCCTGAGTCGAAAAGAAACAATTATTCTAATGGATACCCCTTATAGAATGAAGAAGTTACTGGATGAAGTAAATTCTCTTAAAACTGGCAGATTAGCCTTTTTAGCAATGGATCTAAACTGTCCAAGTGAGGAACTACATTTTGGAAAGCTAGAGAGTATTACAAAGAAAGTTAAAGACTTCAAGCGTGAGTTTATCCTAATTCTAAGCCCTTAAGTCATCAAAAGACATCTGCCTTTATAGACTAGCTAGGTGCTTTGTGCTACCTAGCTTCTATGGGAAATTTATCAGACAGAAAATACGCACATATTCAATTGGCCAATGATGCTCAGACAGAGAAGGAGAGTTTAAATAAACTCTTCGATTATGAACCAATATTCTCTGCTCATCCACAGAGCATAGACTTATCTAAAGACTTTCTTGGTAAGCGTGTCCAAGCACCTCTTTGGATCTCTAGTATGACTGGAGGAACTGGTGACGCCAGAATAATTAATCAAAATCTAGCTAAGGTCGCGGCTGAGTTTGGTCTTGGAATGGGCCTTGGCTCATGCAGACCTTTATTAGAAAGTAATAAGGACTTTGAGGATTTCAATTTAAGACCTATCCTTGGAAGCGAGTTACCATTTTGGGCCAATTTAGGTATCGCACAATTAGAAGAATTAATTGAATCAAATGAGCTAGATAGAGTTAATGAGCTGGTTGAAAAGCTAGATGCTGATGGACTTATCATACATATAAATCCTCTTCAGGAGTGGTTTCAACCAGAAGGTGATACCTATAAGAAGCCAGCACTTGAAACTATTGAAAAAGTGATAGAGTCGCAGATTCCTGTGGTCGTTAAAGAAGTTGGGCAGGGAATGGGTCCAAGATCTATAAAAAAGCTCTTAGAACTACCATTGAAGGGCTTAGAACTGGCATCTTTTGGTGGGACTAACTTCTCTAAGTTAGAGAAATTACGAGAGAATTCTAAATATAGCTCAAAGTTACATGATCTAATGTTTGTTGGACATACTGCACTAGAAATGGTAGATCAGATAAATCTTTTACAGAGCGAATTAGGCGAGAACTGCCTTTGCAGAGATATTATTATTTCAGGCGGAATTTCAGACACTCTTTACGGCCATTGGCTTAGTGAGAAGTGTTCTTTAAATAGTGTGGTAGGAAGGGCCAAAGGGTATCTTGATCACGCAACTGATCTTGATGAGCTTAGGGCATTTGTATCTGGTCAAATTGAAACGTTAAAGATGGCGAAGGCATTTTTAAAATTGAGATAAGGGGTCTAAGACTTGAATATAATCAGCGGATTTTCAAAGCTTACAAAGTTAGAAAAAATTAACTACCTAGTTGATCATTTCTTAAATGGCAGCCGATTTTCAAAAGATAAGATTAAAAGCTTTTGGCACGACAGTGAAGTTGAACAAAAAGTTTTTGATGACTTTTCTGAAAATACAATCACAAACTTCTATGCACCATATGGTGTAGTTCCAAACTTTAAATTAAATGATAAGATCCATTGTGTACCAATGGTAATAGAAGAGTCTTCAGTTGTTGCTGCTAGTGCTAAAGCTGCAAAGTTTTGGCTTGAGCGTGGAGGCTTTAAAGCTGAAGTTGTATCTACGACTAAAGTAGGTCAAGTTCATTTCATTTGGAATGGAGACACAGAACAACTTTTCGATTTCTTTGAAAAGTCTAAAGAAGAGTTAATTGAAAGTGTTTCGCCTCTTGTAGTAAATATGAATAAAAGAGGCGGTGGGCTTCTTTCTCTGAATCTTAAAGACTGTACAGACCTAGAAGAAGGTTATTATCAATTGCATGGAGAGTTTGAAACTTGTGATGCGATGGGTGCTAACTTTATAAATAGTGTATTGGAAGCTCTAGGTAAGAAATGGGAAGAACAAATTCTTCTTAACAAAGGATTTGATGAAGCGCATAGAGATGTCCAGATCGTAATGTGTATTCTTTCTAATTACACTCCAAATTGTCTTGTAAAGGCATGGGTTGAGTGCGATATCGAAGATCTTGAAGATCGTGGTCTTGGAATGACGGCCAAGGAATTTGCACATAAGTTTTCTAGAGCAGTAAGAATAGCTCAAAAAGATGTTAATAGAGCAGTCACTCACAATAAAGGTATCTTTAATGGTATCGATGCTGTTGTGCTGGCAACAGGTAATGACTTTAGAGCTATTGAAGCTTGTGGACATGCCTATGCTGCTAGAAACGGTCAGTACTCAAGTCTAAGTAATTGTATTGTAGAAAATAATCGTTTTAAATTTGAAATAGAGATACCACTTGCCCTTGGTACTGTTGGTGGTCTTACTTCTCTTCACCCAATGTCAAAGATATCATTAGATATGCTCGGTGGCCCAAATGCTAAAGAGCTAATGATGATTACTGCAGCTATTGGTCTTGCTCAAAACTTTGGAGCAGTCAGATCACTTGTGACTACAGGTATCCAAAAGGGTCATATGAAAATGCACCTTATGAATATTTTAAATCACCTTGAGGCTAATGACGAAGAAAGAGAAAAAGCAAGAATTCAGTTTGAAACACAAGTAATCTCTTTTAATAGTGTTAGAGACTTTATCGCAGGTCTAAGGAACTATCAGTGATTTTAGAAAACAAAGAACCTGAATTAATCAGGGAAATAAAATCTAATAGAAATATAAATGATAAAACAAATGATCATACCTTCTATGGTCATGGAAAGCTTCTCTTAACGGGGGAGTACTTTGTCCTAGATGGTGCTCAATCTCTAGCGCTACCTACAACAGTAGGACAGTCGTTAAATGTAAAATATTCTCCATCATTTTCGCCCAAGCTTTACTGGAAGAGCTTTGATGTTGCCGGTAATCTTTGGTTTGAAACAGTTTTCGAATTTTGGAGATTTGAAATTACAAGTGTTAACCCAACTCCAAAAGAGCTAGTTCTTCAAAAGATATTAAGACAAGCAAGAAAGCAAAATCCTCATTTCTTGAGAGATGATATAGATGTACATGTTGAAACACATTTAGGTTTTCCACTCGAGTGGGGACTTGGTTCTAGTTCAACTCTTGTTCACAATATGGCCCAGTGGGCATATGTAAGTCCATTTGAACTTCAATTTGAGACTTATGGTGGATCTGGTTATGACGTAGCATGCGCTCAGTCTGAAGGACCAATATTCTACTCTCGAAATACAAATGGACCTAAGTGGTCCCCAACAATATTTGAGCCAAAATACAGTGAAAATCTCTACTTTGTTTATAGAGGTCAAAAGCAGGATTCAAGAAAGGCGATTGAGTATTATAATAGTTTAAGACCAATTGATCCGGGAATAATTCTTAGTATTTCAGATATTACGAATGAGATTTCTAAGGCCAAAAGCTTGAAAGAGTTTGAATTCCTTATTGGTGCCCATGAGAATATTATCTCTAAAACTCTCGATCTTAAGCCTGTTAAAGATGAACTCTTCTCAAATTACTGGGGCGAAGTTAAGTCTCTAGGAGCATGGGGGGGAGATTTTGTTCTTGTAACAAGTGACAGACCTAAAGAAGAGACACGTAAATATTTTCTGGATAAAGGCCTTGAGGTTTTTATTCCATATGATGAAATAATATTAAATACTAGCAAGCAAGACCAAAAGAATGAATTCCTACATTAAAAAGTATACGAAGAAAGAATTAATAGAAGATACGGGAAGGGTTTCTTGGACGTCGCCTTCAAACATTGCTCTGATTAAATATTGGGGAAAGCATGGTAAGCAGTTGCCTTGCAATCCCTCGATTAGTTTTACTCTAAATGAGTCTAAAACTACTATGGATTTTTCATGGTCCATTAAAAACGCTTCTAAAGATGAAGTTGTTTTAGATTTTTATTTTGAAAATAAAAAAAATGAAGTTTTTGAAAGTAAAATAAGAAAGTTCTTGGAAAATAATTTTGAACTTTTTCCTTTCTTAAAATACTTAGGACTTGAGATTGAATCAACTAACTCATTTCCACACTCAGCTGGAATTGCTTCCAGTGCTTCAAGTATGTCTGCTCTTGCTCTTGGTCTATGTTCCATTGAAGATCAAGCTTTTGACTTAAATCAAAGTGAAGAAGAATTACTTGAAAAGGCAACTTATGTTGCAAGGTTAGCTTCTGGTAGTGCATCACGCTCAATTTATCCGGGTATCGTAAGCTGGGGTAAGTCTGAACTTGAAGACATTCAATCAACTGATGAGAGTGCCTCAGTCGTTAATGGGATTGCAGATATTTTTAAAACATACCAAGACTCAATTGTGATTGTTGACGGTGGTGAGAAGGCCGTAAGTTCTAGGGCCGGGCATGCTCTAATGGAGTCTCATCCTTTTAGAGATGTTAGATTTAAGCATGCTAATGATCAACTAGCGTTATTAGTTGATGCTATGAAGACAGGGGATGTTGAAGCCTTCTGTGATATTGTTGAAACGGAAGCTCTTGAGCTTCATGGTCTAATGATGAACTCATCACCTAGCTATACTTTGATGAGACCTAATACCTTAGCAGTTATTGAAAAAGTTAGAGAGTTTCGCCGTAGAACAAGTTTACCAATTTGTTTTACATTAGATGCAGGTCCAAATGTTCACTTGCTCTATCCTGAAAATATTTCGAATGAAATTAATGAGTTTATGACAGATGAATTAGTTCCACTGGCTCAAGGTGGTCTTATTATTCATGATAAAGTAGGTTCTGGTCCAGAAAGGTTTCTGTAGATGGACTCATTCTATTCTAAAGTGCTCCTATTTGGAGAGTATTCTATTATTAGAAATTCAATGGCCTTGGCCGTTCCTTACCAACTATTTGAAGGGAAGTTAACATTTCCTAGAGAAAAGAAAGATAGAGTTGATGGTGAGTTACGTGCATTTTGCCAATACCTAAAAAACCTTGAATCCAGAGGAGAGTTACTTTGCCCTATGGATTTATCAAGCTTTGAATTTGATATTGGACAGGGAATCTTCTTTGATTCATCTATCCCTCAAGGCTATGGAGTTGGTAGCTCTGGTGCACTTGTTGCTTCTATCTTTGCTAATTACTCGACTTGTAGTGAGCAAGAGTGCGCGAATTTAGGTTATTTAAAAAATGTATTTGCTCAGTTTGAGTCACACTTTCATGGCTCAAGCAGTGGCTTCGACCCTCTTATAAGTTATTTAAATAGTCCTATACTCACTACCGAATCTCGTGAATATCAAAAAGTTGAGATACCTAAAAACACAGGCGAAGGTGCTATATTCTTATTAAATACTGGTAGACCAAGAAGAACCGAGCCTTTAGTAAACTTATTTCTAGAGAAGTGTAAGACAGAGTCCTTTGAGAACCTTTGCGATAATGTACTTGCTCCTATTACGAATAGTTGTATTGAATCTTTCTTAAGCAATGATAGTGAGAGTCTCTTTGAATTTTTTAGAGAACTTTCTGATTTCCAATTTAGACACTTTGGGCCAATGATACCAAACTTATATAGTGAGTTATGGAGAACTGGACTAGAACATGAGAATTTTTATTTGAAGTTATGTGGTGCCGGTGGCGGAGGTTTTCTGCTTGGGATGACAATGAACTTAAAAGAGGCGATGCAAGAGCTTAAGTCTCATGAAATTCGCCCCCTCTATAGATTTTAAATTATTGTCCGCTACTCATTTGTTCTGCTCTCTCTCGCTTGAGTCTAGAAGAGAGCTCTTTAGCACTAACTGTTTCAGCATCTTCACCATGAATTGCAATTTCTTTCCAGTCATTAGTGCACATTCCAGCAATACTAAATTTCTTTTCCCACTCAAGTCCTTGATCTAGATTCTTTAGAATTGGCTCTAATAGACTTCTCTTAGCTTGTATTCTCGCAACATCTGGTTGTGAGTTTATCGTTTTTAAGAAATTTTGAATTGGAGAAAAGTCATCGTATGATTCAACTGTAATATGATGAGTAACTAAGTCTGTAGCATTTAGCTTCTTTGAAAGTAGAAGCCATTGTCTCGCAGTAGAGTTGTTAGTGACAGCACTAGTAAAGCTAATACCACCACAACTTGGGACAATACCTTTAGATAGGTGATTGAATTCAACTTCTGTCTCTTTATGAGAAACTCTAATATCGGCACCCATCGCTAGTTCAAGACCAAGACCAGCACAACCTTTCTTTAAATCAGCAATGATAGTTTGTGGCAAAAAGAACATGCTATAGATAAGCTTTTGTAGTTTTTCAAAATTCTTTTGTCTTTTTTCTTCTGTCCAAGTAGAGAATTCTTTATCATCTAATCCTTTACAGAAGTAGTCTCCAGTTCCTGAAAGATAGATAGATTTAATTTCAAGGTGAGTTGAGATCCAAGTGAAGAGTGTTTCCAGTTCAAAAATCATCTCAGTGTTGATGGCATTTTGAACTTCTGGTCTATTGAGCTTTATACTTATACTTCGCGTTTCTTTGCTCAGTTCCACACTTAGGGTGTTGTAGCTAAATAATGACATTTTTACCTTCCTTGGTATCTCCTAGAATCTATCCTTGATTCTATATATAAATTTTTTCAAACATCGGGGAACTCTGTCAAAAAAAAATGTAATATAGGACCATATAAATGGCCATATTAAGTGATTTCTACTACTTGGTTTATTTTCTTTTAGGTGTCTTCTAGTAAGAACTTAAGATCTTCAGATAACTCCTGATCTACAGGGTCGGTCTTTTTGGGTGCAATATTCTTCAAAGTAAATGATTTCTTGTTTAGATGATACTTCTTAAAGTTACTATTAAAACTTGTCACGAGCTTAGTAGATTGAGAGTACTGAATTTCAAAATGAGTACCATAGTAAGCAGTAGGGTTGTCTCTTATATTGATTAATACACCAACTTTCTTTTTATTATATTTTTCAGCTCTATATAGTCTAACGTGCCCTCTCACTAAACTTAATAGTCTTATCCCGTCACTAGTTGTTTTTCTTAATATGACTTGTGTGTTTGGTGCAAGAACAACTGTTCCTATCACTTCATCATTAAAGTCCATTACGGTAAGGCCTACTTTACTAGTTGTAATGACTTCATTTTCATATAGGGGAGTTTCTATGTTGATCTTTGTATATTTATTTGTCCTTGGAGAGTATTTAAAAGAACTTCCTTCAATACTTGTAAGTGTCATCGAAGCGTGAAGTTGTCCGGATAAGATTAGTATGGAGAATACTAATAAGAGCTTCAGGATGCCTTCCCAGTTTTTATAGAGTTGTTAATCATCTCCATTATTTTATTTGGGTGAATACTATTGTCAGATGAGAAGATTAACTTGTCTTCTATACTTTTAAATCCACGTATCTCTTTAATCTCGAGTTCAATGGTCTCTGTATTATTATTTGAGACCATAAAGCTCTTCTTAATTAACTTTTCTAACTCTGTAATATTACCCGACCAGTGATGAGTCATTACAAATTGCATACTCTCGGGACTAAGTTCTCTTAGAGGTAGATTTCTTTTTCCACACTCTATTTTTATAAAGTACTTTGCTATTGTTAGAATATCCTCTCTTCTATTTCTAAGAGGAGTGAGATGAAACCTAGATTGGGTTAATTTTTTAAAGAGAAGTTTATTAAACTTACCAATTTGGACTTCATATATTAAGTCTCTACAGCTTGTGGTGATAAATTTACAATCTTGAAACTGTATCCAATTATATAGAGACTTCTGATCTTCGTAGTTAAGCTTGTCTATATTTTTTAAAATTAATGTCTGACTACTTGAGAACTGAGGAGTATCGTTAAGTATTTTTTGAAGCTGAGCAGGGTCTTCGCAGTTAAATATGTCTTTCTCAGAGTTATTTGAAAGGTACTTAGCAAAGAATTCTTTTCCAAGTCCTTTCTCTCCAACTATATTTACATTTGTTTTTCCATATTTTAATTTTTTTAAAGTAGATCTAATCGCTGAAGACTTTTGAGTTGAACCAAAGTAAATAAAAGCGTCTTTTAGCTCAGGGTTTAAGTGTGCTATAGATGTAGATTTGCTCTTAACAATATAATTAAAGAACTTCTTTGCTACTACTAGCGAAAGAAAGTGTCCCATATTCTCATCAGCAATAGAGAATTGACCGCCTTTTTTATTGTTAAATTGAAGTACTCCAATACATTTACGTTCTTTATTTAAAAGAGGAAGACAGAGAGTGTTCTCTAGAGTGAATTTATCCTCATCTCTTTCTTTTGGCTCTTTTAGAAATGTATTAATACATCTTGCGGTCGTGAAACATTTTCCAAGCTCTCCCTTATTAAAGGAGTTGTCTTTTATATGAGTACAGTTGGAGTCATGATAAATGTTTTCTAGTTTATCTTTTTCAAGATTAATTTTCCAAACTCTAACTTCCTCACAGTGAAGAATATGTGCACATTGATCTAATATTTCATTTATATTTGAATTACTAAATTCTCTGTAGAGAACTGTTAATAATCCAAAGAGTTCAACCCCATCATCTACATTTATTTCTCTCACGGATAGGGAAGACTTGATCAGAAAGTCTTTCAGTTTTTTACCCGAGAATCCTGAAATATAATCTGTAATAAAGTATTTAAGTTCAGACTCTTCAGTTTGGTCAATAAGCTCAACACCATAATTAAATGTTTTCTTTTCAGAGTTCTCTTGAAAGCTTCGTATCACGTTTCCTTCTACTTCAAGGTCCCATTTGTTAAATATTTTCTTTGTAAAGATTTCTATTTTTATTCTAGACCCAATTGGTATTTGAACACTAGATTTAAAAGAGAGGCTAAATAGATTAAAGTCGACTAGTCTAGTGTCTGTACTGAGTGTTCTTCCAATATTATTCTCACCTATCAGTGAAATCTTCAAGAAGATTTTATCGTTCATCTCAGATCGGACTCTGAAGGATCTATAGAATTTAAAGTTATTGATACCATTTGCCATACTCATTTATCGGTTTTCTTTCCTTAATAGTTTAAGTAAAAAGAAGAATTTTCCGATAAATAGTAGGTCTATATTAGGAAGTATAACGTATGAATAATATTGTAAAACTAAAGTCTTATCGATCTTTTCGTATTCCCGTCACAGAAGGGGATAAAATTAGTATGGATATTATTAAATATAACGGGAACTTAGTTCACTACGATAGCAATTCATGGAAATTAACTAATGTCAGCTTGTCTGGTGTCGCATTTGAGTCAAGTATGACTTTTGAGAAAGAAGGTATTCTCGAATTAGAGTTTACGTTTAAAGGTCATCAATTCAATGTCTCTTCCAAGGTCGCAAGATTTATTCCAAAGTATAATGTTTTTGGTGAAGTAGAAAGTTACCTCTATGGAATTGAGTTCTTCACTGAAGATCAAGATAATGGGAAAGAGTTTATTTCTTCTTTCATCTCTAGTTTTAGTACACGAAGACTAAAGAAGCATCTCATTAATTTATTAATTAATGAAAGTCGTATAAATACTTTTACTGATGGACAAAAATTATCGCTTTCTCTGTCGTTGTTTTTAGATATGAAACAATTTAAGGGGATAAGTGATTTTCTTAAAATTATCTTTAAAGAAAGTTGCAGGTTCTCAAACTCTGAAGTTGGAAGAATATTTTTATTAAATAAGAAGAGAGACCATTTATACAGCTATGATATTGATAAGGAAGAGTTTTATAAATACTCTTCTCTAGAAAATCAAAACCTCGCTAATGATATCCTGGCCCAGAAGTCGTTTCGAATAATAAGGTCAAATGGGGATTTAAATTTAGATAACTTCCCATCAATGCCTCTTAATAAAAGTGGTGATGATTATTCTAGTGCTCTTTATTTTCCAGTTCTAGATTCTCAGGGGAAGGCATGTGGATTTTTTGAATTTATAAACTTTGATCAGTCTAAGAACTATAGCGAGAGAGATCTCTCTGTTATAGAGCTTTTTAGTAATATCTTTACTCTTTGTTTTGGGGACCTTGATAAGACTGAATTTGTATCTCACTTGGAGGATAATATTGGATATATTGATAATTCAGTAATTATTGGTCGTAGCAAGGGAATGGACAATATTAATGAGTTTATCCATGGGCAAGGCTCACATGTTGAGAATGTTTTGATTGAAGGGAATCATGGTGTGGGTAAGATTCATATTGGAAAAAACATACATCACTGTAGCTCTCGAAGTAAAATGCCAGTAGGGGCCCTTTTCTGTGAATCAATTATTGATGAGAATGATCTTGAAGTTCAGTTAACTGGTGATCTTGATCACGTTGGTAAAATTGAGCTCTACTCAGGAGGATCACTTATTGTTCATGAACCCTCTGAGTTAAGTGCTAGTTGTCAGAGTTTATTATTTAGCATTTTAAAGAAAAGGGAAGATATTAGACTGATTACGACGTCAACAAATCCTCTTATGAAGCTTTGTGAGGAGGAGAAGTTTGATTATGGACTATATAACTTTCTATCTGAAAACTATTTTCATGTACCAGATCTTAAAGATAGAAGAGAAGATATTCCATGTTTAGTTAATCACTTTTTAGACCTTCTATGTTCGCAGTATGGTCTTCCTTCTAAAAGAGTGTCCGACTTTGTTATGCATACTTTTGAAAAATATAGCTGGCCTGGTAATATTGAAGAGCTGAAGGTAACAACAGAGAGGCTTATTAATTATTATCCATATCTAAGATTTTTAGATGATCTACCACAAAAGGAGTTTCCTATTATTGGAGAGTATCCAAGACAGAGTGGAATTATTGATAATATCCTTAGAGATGCTACTCATGAATTAGACTTGGACTCAGTTAAAGAGGGAGTTATCACTGCTTACTGTGCTGCCCAAGGGATCACTAGAGAAGAGTATGATAGGTCTTACGCTGATATTGACGAAGGACTAGTATTAAGAAAAATAGCCTCTTAGAGTGCCCACAGTTGTTGACGCTAAAAAAATGTTCAAAAAGCTACGAATATTCTTTAACTTACCGAAAAGACATAAAAACAAGAAAAGAATCAATTATTACTCTTTAATTTCTCTCTTTTGCGAGAAAATAGAAGGGTAATACCACTTTGAATGTGAGTAATTTATGAAAGTTAATAAAGTGTTCATTTATTCATCCCTGCTAGCACTACTTATATTTAGTGTTTCTCCTTCAGCTCTCGCTGAAGAGTGCTCTGATGGATTAATTTGGAATGAAAATATCGAACAATGTTTAAGTGCTGAAGACGATAGTAGAGTTAATGAAAAGCAAAAAATGTGTGACTCTAAAGCAGATGGTGCAGGAAAAGATGAATGTAATAAAATGGTTCAGAGTTTTGATACCGACCCAAAATCAAATGTAGATTCATCTGATGTTGAATTATCAAAGAAAGAAAAGGCCATTCAAAAGATAGGTACAGCAAAGTCTGTGGTTAGTGCAGGTATTGCTGCTTATAAGTTATATGAAGCATATAGCGCGGCAAAGAGTGCTAAAGATGTATTTAGTAATATGTGTATTTCTGGAATGATTTCAATCGCCACTGGTGTTATGTCATTTATGAATGATAGAAATATGGAAAAGCAGGTTAAGCAAACATTAAAGATATCAAAACAAAATCTAGACGCATTAATTAAAGAGAACGAACGAACTAAAGGGACTTCGTATGAGATGCAAATAAAGTTAATGCAGGCCTACCGACAGGTTCTTCTCGCAGGTGCTCAATCAGCTAAGATTAGAGAAGATGGATACAAGCAAGAAGTAACAATGTATTCATTAGCACTTGGTATTGCTGCCATTGAAGCTGTTATTTATGCTATCCCACCTAATGTACAGATGGATAAGGTTAAGTGTGCTGGTTGGGTTGCAGGAAGTGCAACGATTTCTCTTGTGTTAGGAACGAAAATGAAAAATGCTGCTTCTAGCGCTAGATCTAAATATGAAAGTGAAGCTGAGAAGCTTGAAAATATTTTAAATAAGTATATGGACTTCTTTAATAAAAAACATATTGATAGTACGACTCTGTCTACGCAGCTAGCGATCAATGGTAGCTCAGGGGCGCCAATAAACGTTAGTAGCTCTACTCAAGCAAATAACTTCTCTAATAAGAATTTAACTACTGAGCAAGTGGAGATGTGTGAAGCAGCTCCTTCTACAGAATGTTGTAACGACTCAGGTAAGACATGTCCTACTTTTAGTGTTTCATTTGGGAGCCCAACAGTGTCAAGTGCAGTTGGAAAGTCTGGTCTCACTGGTGCTCTGGAAAGGGCCGATGCAAGACTTTCTGGTAACCTTAACTTATCTGATAGTGGAGTTAGCTTAGCTATTGATAATGACCTAAAAAGAGCTGGTGCATTTAAACAAAGAATCTTAGATCAACTAAAAGATAAAGGTAGATTAAGTGATTCACAGGCAGAGATGTTTGATGAGAACAAACAAATGAAGGCCTTTCTAAAGAAGAATTACGGCAGTGAAAGTGCAAACTTATCATCTTCTTTTGGAGATAGTATGGCGCTTCCAGATGTGGATAGAATATCTTCAATTATTGAAAAGAGTGATGTCCCTAAAGAGCTTAAAGGTGATAAAGACAAACTATCGTCATCAATGAGTAAGTTTGCTGCACTGTCAAAAATAAATAGCTCTCTAGGATCCCTTGGTCTTGAATTAGAAGGTGATTCTAATGGAGATAATGGTCTAGGTGACGAACTTGCTCAAGATAGTGGCCTAGCAGAAGGTGAAGAGTATATTTATGATGATAATCAAATAGTAGAGAAGCCTGAAGTCTCAATTTTTCAGGTAATTAGTAATAGATATAATGTATTAAGGATAAATAAGAGGTTTGGTCAAAGGGCCGTTAAATAAAAAAAGAGCTGGTTAAACCAGCTCTTTTATATTCTATTCTTCTAAAAATCTTTCAGCTCTAATCGCGGCTTGGCAACCACTTCCAGCAGCACTAATTGCTTGTCTGTAGTAGCTATCTTGAACATCACCACAAGCAAATACACCTGGTACATTTGTATCTGGGTGTTCACCTTTAGTTATGATAAATCCATGTTCGTCAGTATCAATCTGTCCATTTAGGAAACCTGTGTTTGGCGTATGACCAATTCCCATAAATAATCCATTTGTTGGACGCTCAGTAACTTCACCTGTTTCAGTATTTGTTACTTTGATAGATGTAACACCTGTAGCATCAGCAATAATTTCTGATACAGCGCTATTCCATACAAATTCAATCTTTTCATTATTAAAAGCACGTTCTTGCATAGGCTTTGAGGCCCTTAGTGAGTCTCTTCTATGAACAACATAAACTTTCTTTGCAAACTTAGTTAGAAATGTTGCTTCTTCCATGGCCGTGTCTCCACCACCAACAATGTGTACAATTTGATCTCTGTAGAAGAAACCATCACATGTTGCACATGCACTAACACCCTTACCAATAAGTTCTTTTTCATTTGGAAGCCCTAAGTACTTTGCACTTGCTCCAGTTGAAATAATAACTGACTCTGCCATCATTTCATCACCGTTTTCACAAGTGATTTTAAATGGTCTCTTACTTAAATCAACAGCAGTCACATGAGTTTGTAGGTACTCAGTACCAAATCTCAGTGTTTGCTTTTTCATGTTTGCCATTAACTCTGGACCCATGATTCCCTCAGGGAAACCTGGAAAGTTATCAACGTCAGTTGTTGTTGTTAATTGACCACCTGGCTCATGCCCTTCAATAACTAGAGGGTTTAAATTTGCTCTAGAAGCATAAAGTGCAGCAGTGTATCCAGCAGGGCCCGATCCAATAATTACAACTTTTCTAGTATTCATTCTTTTGATTCCTCAATGTCTTTTATAATATGCTCTGGTCTGTCATCGTTTTCTGGATTTAATTCGTAGTAAGCAGCTACAGAGATTAGCTCTTCTGGATTTTTCGCTTTCTTAGTTGTCTTGTACGTTTCACCTGTTAGTGTGCAATCGTAACGAAAGATCTCTTTCTTCTTTTTTCTGGCCACGTAGTCCTTCCTTATTTTGTATTTCCAATCTGTTATAAGGCAAATACACCTACATTTCAAGTTTTGCGCGATGTGTCTCAAGCGAATTCGGCCAATTTTGCCAAAATTTGAGAAAAAAGGTCGTAGCGTGTTAAAATATTACAGTATTTTAATCTTTAAATGGAATTGAAGATGGTTCAAATGACGCTTAAGTCTTTTATTGAAAAGCTCATTTTTATAAGCTTTCTGCTTACTAATTGTTATGCCCAGTCTATGGACTCTGTCGAAGTCATTCTTGCTAGTTCGTCAGGGCAAAGTGCTATTCTTTCTGTTGGTAGGTTACATGGTGTCAAAGAAGGGATGCACGCCATTTTTATGGTTAACTCCGGCGACTTAGACTATCCAAAATTAGAGAAAGTTGCTGAGGGGGAATTGATTCGCTCTTTGGATAATCATTCCTATTGGTTCTTCAAAACATTAGTTAACCCTGCACGTATTAAGTCTAAGCAAAAACTCATTTATAAAACAAAGCATGACTCACTTTTGGGAGTTAGGCCTTTTAAAACACTTAGTAGGAAAAGAATCTTCACAGATACTACTAAGAATGAAGATATCGATTTTGAAAATGAAGTTGGTGTTCCTCCATCACTTATTGTTGAAGGTGATGAATATGTTAAGTCAAAAGAGCTATTAGGAACAAACATGACCCACGGTCATGATATTGAAATACAAGAGTTTGACCTTTGGGCAAAAAGAAATGGAATGACTAAGATTGATGACTTTATGCGAAGCTTTGAGAGTCAGTACATAGACGAAAATTTTAAAGAAAAAAGCTTACATAAAGACGAAGTCGGAAAAATTAAAAGTAACATTTACCGCGCTCAAATAGACGGATTCATTTCAAAGGTTAATAAGCTGAAGTATGGGCTTAAAGGTTTTTACCGTGACCAGAAAAAAGATAACGATAACTCATTCTTAAAAGATCGTAATGATATTCTAAATGTATATGAACAATCACGTGAAGAAATTAAGCGAAAAAGAATTCTAGGTTTAGAAAGCAGTAATAAGGTCCGTCGTGATGGAGATCTTTGGTCTGCTGATTTTGATGATGAAGCACTTAGAAACTATATGTTAAAAAGTGGAATTGAAGAAGAAGAGATTAGGCAATATAAAACGTTAACTGAAAAAACAGGTAATGAGATAACGTTCAGAATTAGCTCTTCAGTTAATAATCATTCTACAGATGAAGATGATAATCATAGAAATAACGGTTACTCAGTAGCTGTAGGGTATGAATATCACCTGATGAGAACGTCACCTACTTTATTGAAATATGCTATCGAAGTCTATGCACAAAGATCCATTGAAAATATTGACCTTGGTGGGATCAACGGAAGATTCTCTATGGGTTCTTTTGGTGGACAGTTTTTATATTACTTTTACAACAATCCAGCGATTTTAAATCAATGGGCATGGTCTGTAGGGATTGGTGCTAGACGTGGTAATGCTGATGTGACTTCTATTGAATTATCGGATTCATATGAGTTTCAAGTAGTAGGACTACCTACATGGTCTATTGGAACTAAATATAGATTTAAGACTGGAGATTCATTTGATGATGACATCCCAGTTGGTGCAGGTTTTAACCTAAGACTCTCTGGTGAGAGAATGAGTTTAAGTTCTGTATCTACAAACGTAGACGATATTAATACTACTATTTTATTAAATGACATAAAGCTTACTGTTGGACTAAGTGTTTATTTTTGAGGTTTAAATGAAAAGAATATTAACAATTTTACTATGTCTTCTTTCTCTCGAATCATTCTCTTTAGAAATTGATGAGAAGTTAACGATTCGAATACTTGGACTTTCTGGATCTAAGAAGACTCTCTTGGCCAATAGAGGACTCGAAGATGGATTAGTTGTTGGTGATCATGCAAAGTTCTTCTTAACGACTGGAGTTATTGCTCGAGCCGTAGTTATTAAAGCATCTCCCGGTAGATCTATATGGTCTATTTATAGAATTATTGATGCTGATAAAATAAGTACAGATAGAGTTGTAAATATTAAGATTTCTTCAGCTGTAAAGTTAACTGAAGATCCATCTAGGGCCATTAGAGCGGATGATATGAGTGGAACAATTCCTGTTATGTCTCGTGGTGGAAAAATGTCAGAACCACTTCCAGAGGTTACTGTTGAAGAGAGAAGTGAGCTTGATGGTATGATGAATGATGAACAGTCTCCTGTAATAGTAGGTAGTTCTTCATCTAATAAAACATTAGAAGTATTTAGTGTTCTTTCATTAAATTCTCTTTCAGGTTCATATGAACAAGGAGAGAGTTCGGGTGACTCTTCTGTAGGTAATATTGATTTCTCTGTTGGTTTTGAGAAATACTTTTCTACTAAAGGATCATTCTTAGAAAATATTTCTATATTTGGACTGATTAGTAAACGTAACTCACAATCGGGAGTTGAAATCACTACAACAAGTGATTGGACTGAGTATGGTGTAGGGGCCAATTGGCACTTTTATAACCCACCTCTTTCTAATAATCGCCCAATTGGTTTTGTCACTGTTGCCGGTGGTGTCGGTACTGCAACAATGGAAACTGAAGTCGCGTCGACTACAACAACTTCTTCAGATCCTTTAAGTGGTTCAAGTAACTTCTTACTTGTTGGTGCTGGAGGGAAATACTATCTTAGAAATGGATTTGGTGCACGTGTAACTCTTGATTACTTTAGCTCAGGTTCAACTTTTGAATTTGATGATAGTGATGAGAACTTAACCTTATCCCTCACTGGAATAAGGTTTAGAGTAGGTCTTTCATATAGATTTTAAATTGTATGTTTCGTGAAGTATTCTTCTAAAACTTGGGAGAATTCTTCACTATGTGCTCTTCTAAACTCTAAATCCTCGTAAGTTCTTGGTAGTTCATTTTTGATTATCTTAGCTATAATTTCTTTGGTTAGTTTTGGTTTGTAGAAAAAATTATACTGACACTTTACTCTTAAGGGAATCTTTGTTTTGTTTGGATTGTAACAGATCTTTTGTTTCTTTATAATTTCTCTAGTAATATCTTGGGCCATAGTTCTAAAGGTTGTGTACTTACCACCGACAATCACATACATATTTGACAGTGGAGAGTAGACCTTATGTTCTCTCGCTGTCTTACCTCTATTGTTGGCACCATCTTCTTTTACAAGAGGTCTAATACCTGAGAACTTATCGGTTATATGACTTTCGTTTATTTCACTTGTAGGAAAGAACTCTTTTAAATTATCTAGTAAGTAATCAATTTCTTTTTGTGAAGGTGTTAAGTCAAAGTAGTCTCCCTCGGCCTTTTCTTCAGTCGTTCCAATTAGAACTCTATCGTGATGTGGAATGACAAAGATTACTCTACCGTCGTTTGGTGTTAGAAGGACAGGATGTTCTAGTGGGAAGTCTGATCTTTTAATCCAGATATGACTTCCTTTTGATGGAAGAAGCTTATCTGTCCATTCAATTTGAGTAATATTCTTTTTAATAAACTTATCAGTAAAAGGACCTGTGGCTATTACTAAGTTGTCGCAAGTGATGTCTTTATTATCGCTTGTCAGTTCATCTGTAATTCGTAGGTGATATAATCCCTTAGAATCCTTTTCTATGTTTGATGCATTTGTATAGTTTAAAGCTCTCGCATTAGGGTTCTCTAATGCATCCATGATTACTTCTAATCCAAGTTTACCGTCATCAACTATCGCATCTGAGTAGATACCAGCACCGCTAAGTTTCTCTTTCTTAATATGTATAATTTCTTTTAGCGTTGTTTCGTGATCTGCAAAGCCGCGTGATGCATTTTCAAAATTTGACAAGAAATCGTATAAGAATATTCCCATCCTTATCATCCATAAAGGTCTAAGAGAGTCTTTATAAACGGGAAGGTAAAACATTTCTTCCTTACAAAGGTGTGGTGCAAGTTTTAACCATAAGTTTTTCTCTGCAAGGGCTTCATGAACTAGTGCAAAGTCAAAGTTTTCTAGGTAGCGAATTCCACCGTGAAGCATTTTAGAACTTTTATTAGATGTTTGACTTGAGAAGTCTTTTTTTTCTATCAATAGAGAGTCTACACCGTGGAGAGATAAGTCTCTAAGAATTCCTGCTCCAACTATACCACCACCAATTATAACTGTATTAAAATGCTTCTTAGGCAGCTCTAATAGGGGTGAGGTACTATGTATTAATTGTTGTCTATTATCCACACTGCACTTCCTGAGCAACTAATTTTATATTTACTACCGTCTGAAAGCGGTGTTATCTGATAGTTTATTCCAACAATGGCATTTGCATTTTTCTTTATGCAGATAGGTTTTAACTTTTCACTTAGGTCATTATATATGGCCGATTGTGTAACTTTTAAATCAAGATCAATTTCTTGTTCAGATTCTTTTTGTTCATCATCTACATGCCCCTTGGCCATCCTCTCATGATACTCAGATAGCTCTTGGTCATTGGTAAGCTCTTCTTCATCTACTATGACAAAGTCAGAAACAATCCCTAGATACTCAATAATTTTATAGTTTTCAAGAGTAGGGGTTGTTGAAATAATAATGGCCTCAAGATCTACTTTAGATTTATCAATTCTAGTTGTTTCATTTCTATTTTGATTAATTCTTGCTTTTGATACTAGGCCAACACTGTCTGACTCATACGACTTAGATGGATGTAGTTCATCTGATAGACCCATTTGAATATCAAGGTTAAACCGTCTGAACTTATGAGTTAGGTATATTGCTGCATACTCTGATATTTGAGAGATCAGTAAGCTTCCACCTTCAAGAGATTGTTTCATCGCGGACTCTGTTTCAGGTGTGACGAGGTCATGTTCATTCAAAATGATCATGATATCTTCTACATCTTCTTCAAATTTTATATTTCGAAGAATGATACTAAAGGGAGGATTTCCCCCTGAAGAGATCTTTCCATATGTGATATTTTTTGCAAAAGATTTAACGTCTTCAAATTTTTCAGACTTATCTATATACTTTGGTGTTTGTGGTGTCTGCTCTATTTCGACAGGTTCTGGTGGTAGGTCTTCCTCTTGCGGGGCTTCAAACAATTCCTCAGGCTCATCGAAAAGATTTTCCTCCTCTTCGTGAACATCATTGTCGTCACCTTGATCTTCTTGCTCATCTGAAAAATCTATTTCTGAGTCAAAGTCATCCATTGAGTCAAAGTCGTTAGATTCATCTTCATCTCCATCTTCTGACAGGCTGAACTCTGTTTCAGTTTCGGTCTCTTCATCATCGCTATTATTGAAATCTAGGCCTGTATCAAAGTCATCACCTTCATTAGTCCCAAAGTCTGGAAGGTCTTCTTCTGGGCCCTCGGTATTATCTTCTTCCTGAGATTCAAAGCTAAGTTCATCATCTTCTTCTAATTGATCCTCATCATTTGAAAAATTGAAGTCTGTTTCTGTACCTACATCTTCTTGATTGCTGAAGAGATCTTCATTTGAATCATTTTCTTCTTCGTCTTCATTGTCGTCGATAGAAAATAGGGTATCTTCATCGTCATCAAGATCGTCTAGTCCTGGTAAGTCACTTGTTGATGGAGGCTCATCTTCAGAGCTCAGTGCTGCGTCTACATCTGGGTCATCTTGATGGAGGAACTCTGAGAGATCCTCAATTCTTGTCATATCTGATTTTTCACCAATTTCGTCTTCATCGCTCATGTAAATATACCTAAATTACTAAATTTAATTATATTTATTATATCAGATTATTTGGTTTCGTGAGTAAGGAAAAGTCGGCCCTACGAGGAAGTAGGGCCGGGCATTTAAGTGTTAAGCACCGTGACAGTGTTTGAATTTCTTTCCTGATCCACAAGGACAAGGATCATTGCGGCCAACTTTCTGGTTTCTTCTAGCAATTGGAGCACTCTGTGCTTGTTCTTGCTCTTCGGCCTTCGCTTGTGCTCTTTTAGCAGCTTCTAGTTGCTCTTCAAGCATTGCTTGTTGACGCTTTTTGATCTCCTCAATTTCTTCAGGAGTATAGAGTTTAACTCTAAAAATATTTTCTACAACAGCTTTTTTTACTTCCATCCTCATATTTTCAAAAAGGTTGAACGATTCCCTCTTGTATTCTGTTAGAGGGTTCTTTTGAGCGTATGCTCTAAGGTTAATCCCTTCTTTAACATTATCCATTGAGAGTAGGTGGTCTTTCCAGTGTTGATCAAAGATTGTTAGTAGAATCTCACGCGTTGCAAGTCTTACTTGATCTTCATCGTATTGACTGAAGTTCTTTGCAAGAAGCTCTTTAGCAATTGATTCAAAGTATTTCTCAATTGATCCATCGTGCTTCTTGTAGCACTCATCTACATTTACTTCATAGTCAGAGTTAAATGTGTTCTTGAATCCCTTGGCCATATCTTCCCAAGGCCAAACATCAATCTGTACTTTTCTCTCAGGTCTATATGTCTCTACTAAGATGTCCGCTACATCCTCAATCATATCGTTGATGAAGCCGACATTGTCATTATCTGATAGAATGTCTTTTCTAATTCTATAGATAACTCTTCTTTGCTCATTCATAACATTATCGTATTCAAGAAGGTGCTTTCTAATTTCAAAGTTATGTGTCTCAACCTTCTTTTGAGCTTTAGCGATAGCATTAGATATCATCTTATGCTCTATAGGCTCATCTTCCTCCATTCCAAGAGTATTCATGAAACCTCTGATTTTATCAGAGCCAAATATTCTCATTAAATCATCTTCTAGAGATAGGAAGAACTTAGAACGACCTGGATCACCTTGACGACCAGATCTACCTCTAAGCTGATTATCAATTCTTCTAGACTCATGTCTTTCTGTACAAAGAATATAAAGTCCACCAGCTGCTTTTGTTTCAGGTGTTAGCTTAATATCCGTTCCACGTCCTGCCATATTTGTTGCAATTGTTATTGCTCCTGGCATACCTGCATTCTTGATAATTTCAGCTTCCTTACCGTGCTGTTTTGCATTTAAGACATTGTGAGGAATATTTGCTTTAGTAAGTGCTTCACCTAGCTCTATTGAACTATCGATTGAAATTGTACCAACAAGAATTGGTTGTCCTTTGGCATTTAAATCTTTTATTAGTTGAATAATAGCTTTAGTCTTAGCGGCTTTTGATTTGTAGATTACATCAGCTTCATCAATTCTTGCGATTGGAACATTTGTTGGAATAACAACAACATCAAGATTATAAATTTTAGAAAATTCCTCTGCCTCTGTATCTGCTGTACCAGTCATACCTGCTAGAGTGCTGTATAGTCTAAAATAGTTTTGGAAGGTAATTGAAGCTAGAGTCTGGTTTTCAGACTTAATTTCTACACCTTCTTTTGCTTCTACTGATTGATGTAAACCATCAGACCATCTAGATCCTTCTTTCAATCTACCAGTAAACTCATCTACGATAATAATCTGTCCCTCTTTTACTACGTAGTCGACGTCTACCTTAAAGAGGTTATGTGCTTTTAGTGCCTGGTTTAAATGGTGAAGCATTTCAGAGTGCTCAACATCGTAGAGATTTTCAATTTTTAATAGCTTCTGAACTTCAAGGACACCGTCTTCTGTAAAAATGGCCGTCTTTGATTTTTCTTCTATTGTGAAGTGAGTTTCTACTTTTAATTTAGGTATAACCTCATTTGCAACATGGTAAAGATCTGTTCGTCCTTCACTTGGTCCTGAAATAAGTAGTGGAGTTCTCGCTTCATCAATTAAGATTGAATCGACTTCATCCACGATACAATAGTGGTGTCCTCTTTGGACGTAGTCCTCAAGGTCAAACTTCATATTATCTCTAAGGTAATCGAAGGCAAATTCGTTATTTGTACCGTAGGTAATATCAGACTGGTAAGCAGCTTTTCTGTCTTCGTCGTCCATATCTGAAATGATACAACCTACAGTTAGACCTAACCAATTAAATAGTACGCCCATTTCCTCAGCATCTCTAGAAGCAAGGTAGTCGTTCACTGTAATAATGTGAGCGCCTTTTCCTTCAAGAGCAATAAGGTAGAGTGGGAGAGTTGAACATAGTGTCTTACCTTCACCTGTTTTCATCTCAGCAATTGTATTCTTTGTAAGAACTACACCACCCATCATCTGGACATCATAGTGTCTCATGTTTAGAACTCTAACAGAGGCTTCCCTAACAGTTGCAAAAACCTCAGGGATTAATTGCTCTCTAGTTGCTCCATTTTTGATCATTTCTTTGAGCTTTGGAGTTTGGGCCTTGAGCTCTTCATCACTCATAGACTTCATTTTCTCTTCAAGTTCATTAATCTTTTGAACATAAGGTTTCAGGTTTTTTAAATCCCTTGAATTCTTAGTCCCAAATATTGTTTTTATTGGGTTAAACATTAGTATATTTCTCCTCTAAAATTAATCTAAGATATAATAAAATGGGTCAACGGGAGTACCGTTCACTCGTATTTCATAGTGAAGGTGGGGACCTGTTGAATGGCCTGTGTTCCCAACCTTCGCTATCATTTGGCCTCTTTTTATCAATTGGCCTTTCTTTGCTATCACTTGTGAATTATGAGCATAGACTGACTCTAATCCATAACCATGGTCCACTTGTACAAAGTAACCAAAGCCTGCTTTTTTTCCTGAAAATGTAATTCTTCCATCTGCAGATGCTAATACTGGAGTGCCAGTAGGGGCCCCAACGTCTATTCCCTCATGCATTTTTAATCTCTTAGAATATGGAGATATTCTCGGTCCATAGTAAGATGTAATCCAGCCTTTTGTAGGCAATAGTGTAGGCGTAGAGCGCATAAAACTTTCTCGGTCCAGTAAGTACTGATCAAGATCGTGAATATTCACCTCTAGGTCTTTTACATAATCTTTTAATATATTAAATTTATAATCGAAATCTGCAAAATTTTCAGCAAGTGTAAAACTTTGCTTAGTAAGGTTAGACCACTCTTTAGTGAAAGCGTATCCAGTTTGTAGTCCAAAGTTTGTTGCAATCTTTTGTTCATATAAGTTTTTGAGCTCTATAAACTTCTCGGTATTGTCACCATCTTTCAACTTATCTCTAATTGTGTCGTTTCCCTCAAAGAATGACTGTACCTTATCTGTTTTTGCATCATGCTCATGACTATGATCTTCTAGTACCTGAGAGTTTTCAGTAGGCTTAATTGCAGGTCTCGTAAGGTCTATTTTTTCAAAGCCAGATATTACTCTTAGCTTCTTTTCAAAAGTTTCAATTCTTTCAATATCCTCAGTCAGGGTATTGATCTTCATTTGAAAGAGTTGGATCTGTTCTTTTAGCTGTCTATTCTCTAGAGTAAGGTGTTTATTTTGGTGAACTTGCCTAAGGATTTTCCAGTAGTCATAAGAAAGGATACCTAAAACAAATATTGCTAGTACAAAGAGAAAAACGATTGCGTGGAAAGCAAGCCTAGGTATTCGAAAAGACTTAACGCCTTTTTCCCTCTCAGGTACAACCATGACTGTGAAATATCTATCCAAGTACTGCTCCATGTAGTTGGCTAATTCATAAATTAATTACCAATTCTAAGACTCCAGTAACTTTATGGCAAATAACTGTTCATTATATATTTAAATTTATTAGATATGGTTGCGGCGTGTTATTTTTTTTGTTTGTTTGAATTGTGTCATTATTGCCATTGTTACTTTTATTTTCGTTCTATTTAACCTATGAAGAGACAGATAAAAGGAGTCCATATGAAGAGTTTACTAATTTTAATGATTTTTACAGTTTCTTTCTCTGTTTCGGCCCGAGATGTTCTTGATCGTTGTCGCGATGCAGCTCTCGCTACTGGATATGTTCATGAGAATATTCTAAGTGCTACAGTTGATACGGCAAAACTAGATAAAGAAGACCAAGAGATCTTTTGGATTCTTTTAACTGATGAAGTTCTATCGGTAGTTAAGCACTACCCAGCAACATATAGTTTAGGTGACTACTTTCCTGCGGATACTTACTTAAAGTTTACTTTTAAGTTGCTTAGAAGCAGAGACGGCGTTGAAAATACTCGTTTAGAAGATAAGCAGAGAAGCTTAATTTACTATATGGATGTAATTGAAGGTGTTAAGGTAGATTGCTCTTACGCAATTTAATTTGAGCAGTGGGAGGAGTTCTCCTCCCTGCTTTATCAAGATCTATAGTTAGAAGCAACTTCCTGGGTGAGATCTTACGGCTTTAGTTACAGAGTTTTTAAATGTTTCATTCGAGTATGAAGGAATTGTTAACGTTAAAGTAGTTATTAAAGACTCTTCACATCTATCTCTTCTCATTAGTTTAATTCCTCTTCCTGAAAAGGTTCTCTTTACTATTTTCTTTGTTACCTTAGCGTCAGCATAAACAGCTTCATTGTTAAAGGTTTCTCGTAGGTTAGATAGTTGATTTGAACAGTTACTTCTTGATGTGGAAGTATTCTTTAGATAGTCTTTGGAGACGGAACCTAAGGACTCAAGCCCAGATACTTTAATTTTTATGTTTCCAAACAAACTACAGTCTGAATCTTTTAGTTCAATATCGTATGCTGACACTGATAGTGAAATAAAAAATAGTATTCCAAGTGTTATCGATTTCATCATTTCTCCTGACCTGTACGTATAATTTATTTAAATTGTTCTCGTTTTAGTATTGATAGTTCTTTACGTCAATGGAGATGATAGTTTCTAATGATTGAGAGCATCTAGGTATAGTGATGCTCTCTTATATGATTTTTAGCTGTTACGTAAGTTGTATATTTCTTCTCTCCATTGTCTTTTGGACAACTAGAGCTCCGATAATGTCGCCCTCGACGTTTACAGCTGTTCTAAAGGTATCTAGTGGCTTTTCAATAACAAGAAGAATACCAATCGCTTCGAGAGGAATCCCTGCTGCTAGAAGTACCATCTGCATTCCAGACATTGAGCCACTTGGCATCCCTGGAGCTCCCACACTGGAAATCATACTCATAAAGAATATAGCAAAGATAGTAAAAGTCGTTAGCTCAATACCATAAAGGTGAGCTAGAAAGATTGCGGCTATCCCTTCAAAAAGAGCTGTCCCATCCATATTCATTGTAGCGCCAAGTGGGAATACAAATCCACTTACTGCTTTTGAAACACCAAGCTCTTCTTCACATGTTTTCATTGTAACTGGTAGAGTTGCTGAAGATGAACTTGTTCCTAGAGCGATAAGTAAAGGGTTAGCAATCTTTCTAAAAAGAGTAATAGGATTAATACCACCAAAAAGCTTAGCGATTATAGGCAGAACAATCACTCCATGAACTAAAGTTGCTCCTAGTACAACTGCAGCAAATGCGAAAAGTTGAGAAAAGAGATCTCCTGTTACTTTTAATTTGAAATCAAAGACAATAGCAAAAATCCCCACTGGGCTCAATAGTATGAACCATCCTAGAATGGTTGTGAGTATTTTGTTGATATCCTCAATTAAGAGAAAGAGCTGACTGTCAGTCCTAAGTGAGGTTACCATGGCCAGACCTATCAGTAGGGCCGCTGTAACCAGACCAAGAATATTGTTAGTCACTAATGACTCAAAAGGATTAACTAAAGATGTTTTAAGGATCTTATGTACAACAGTGATGACTGAATTATCTTTGGCATCGATCATCTTGTTTGGTTTCTTATAGCTAAAATCACTTCCTATAGAGTCACTCTTTTGTACATTTACTCTTACTGTTGAATTTTTCCACGGGTGGATAAAGAAGACGACTGTTAGTCCAATGAGGATCGCGATTAGAGTTGTTGATACATAATAAGTAACAGCGATTCCTCCGAGTTGTTTTAGTTTCCAGGCCTCTTTTATTCCAGCTAATCCGCCGAGGAGAGAGAAGAAAATGAGGGGAGCAACCATCATCTTTAATGACTGAATAAAGATATCTTTTATTAGGAGTATAAATTTATAGAATTCTGGAGTTTGATCAGTTGTTACCCAAGATGGGTCTCCAAACATCGAAGCACTTACATAGCCAAAGACACCAAAGAGTGCAACCCAGACGGCTAGGTTTAATTTTATTTTCTTCACTAACTTTCCTTAACTGAATTTATTGAATGTATCTATTATACTTCAATACGACCCTTAGTTCCATGGATAATTCGGTTCGTCTAATTACGGTGCATATCTGTTTAGGTCTAGAACTCCTGCTCTAAATTTTTGATTTTTTAAATACTCTTGATTAATCCAATCGCTATATTTCCAAAAGTTTGAATTAGTTCGTCTCACTCCATATTTTGCAATAAATTGTGTGTACTCTAATGGAGAAGTTATGTTGGCCATATCTTCCATAAATTGGTGAATGTTATCCTTTGAAAGGTTAATGAAAAGGTTAGGGTAAGAGCCTTCAACCCCTTTTATTAGAGTTAGAGTATCATTTTCCTGATCGAGAGAGTCTCTCGTACTTGCATCATTTAGAAAGAAACTCACAAACTTGTACTCTTTGTTATGAACTATGGTGTAGAGCTCGTCCTCAACTTTTAAAAGAGTGATTTCTGGGAAATAGCTTAAGAACTTCCCTTTGAATCTATCGAGCTTTTTAAGTCTTGTATCAAAGGACTGCTTAGTTGATTTAACTGCTCTTTTTGTACGATTTCTAAAATAGGTATGTAATTCATCTAAAGGGTCTTTAGTTTTAAAGCCTGTTACGTAATTAATATTAAGCCATTGGCTTGGATCTTTAATAAAGAGCTTTACATGGTTTCTGTTACCCCCGTACCACTTCTTATGGAGTAACTTTCTGTTTTCTACTGGTAAGAATGATAAGAATAAGTTCTCACCTTCCATCCTTAAAAAATCCATATAAAGACGAGTTTTAAGTTGATGAGCAACGTTTCCATAGACGTTAAAGCCAGCAACCAGTAGGTAGTGAATTCTTTCTAGAATAGGGTAGTCAATCACCCACGTTGTTTCTGGAGTAATCCCATGAAGACCTTCTCTAACTGAAGCACTATCTAAATGTCTAAATATTGTAAGAGCAGCATTTGGATTATGGCCGTCACCGTCCCAAATAATCTTTTGAGCTTCACTTATATTTGATTTCTTTGCGTTTTTAAAGTGTTGGTTTCTAGCACTTAAAAATGTTTTTTGTTTTTTCCAAAAGTCAGACCAGATAGAAAGAAACTCAATCTCACTTTCTTCTGAGGCAGGAAGTTCTAGTAGGTTCTTATATTTATCTATGAATGCATCACTATTTGTATCAATCTTTGAATCTGGGTCTGCAAAGTAAACCCAAAATCTATCTTCAATTACGTTAAGAGCAATCTGTCCTCTACATACAGGACCTTTAATAAAGCCTTCGATGAAAAAACGTGAGTTATCTAGTAGAAAGCTATATTTAGACTTAATAGGGATGTCTTTAAATGCAATAAATGGATTAGATGCCACCTCAGGTTCATAAGAAGGGAGAGTATTTACTTTAAAATCTACCTTATAGAAAAGATCTTCATACCTTTTAAATGTTTGGTGAGAAAGCTTGTAAAGATTATGTGACTTGGCCACAATCGTGGGTCTGTAAAGTTTGAAGCGGTAGTAGAATTCTCCTTTTGGATCATCGTAAGGCCTAAGAGCATCGATTTCATTGGGCTCACCACTTTTATTTCTAGCTCGTACTAATCTATAAAAAGTTCGAGAGTGGTCAGTGTTAAAGTTTATATGCGCTAGAAATAAATGTTCATAAATATAGCGAGCTATTAGTTTAGACTTTTTACTCTTTTCATTAAACTTACTTTCAAATATTTCTATTAACTTTTTTGTTTTATCATTTTGATCTTTGTCGTCATTGCCTTTTGAGCCTTGGGCTATCCAATGACTTAATATTGTAAATTCTTTATGGGTCAGGTTTGGTAGAGCAAAAGGCATCCCTAGGTTACTGTGCTCTTCAACATACTCTTCGAAGTTTTCAATCTTTGCGCAATACTGGCGACGATTTAGTGAAGTGTCTATTTCTTTAGAAATAAGACCTGCTCTAGGTTGTGGGAACATTTCTTTTAATTGAATGATTTTATATATTAGTGAGTTCTCCAAGTTTTCTTGAGGTGTTGTACTTGTATCACTAATAACTGGGTGAAAGTCTTTACTTCTCCACTCCGATACAGATTTTGCATCCACGTTAAGCCTTGTAGGCTTCATCGATAGAATCCTTGAGCCGTCATATACTCTTTCAGGATTGGCACCTCTTTTTATACCATCAATACTTGAAAGCTTTAGTTGGCATGGAGCATCGTAACAACCATGACATACCACGCATCTATTATCTAAGATAGGCCTAACCTTGTCTTTATAGCTTATGGGTCCAATAGGCAGGGATGCCAGAGAATCAGCTCGAATAACTTCATTATTTGTAATAACGAATTGTTCCTTATTCGAAAGTGAGCACGATATTGTTAAAAATAAAATTGTGAATAATTGTAGTAGTAATTTCATGCTGAAATTATAGATTAAAATTACAGCATGTAAATTGATTTGAACACTAGGGTATTATTGAGCGACAACAACGATGACAGATATATTGTCATTACCACCATTGGCATTGGCCTGAGCTACTAATGTTGTCACAGTTTGTTGCACTAGTTCAGGAGTTGCTTTTGAAGGATTAGGAATATACTTATTTATAATATAGAGAATATCAGCGTCAGATACTTTTCCGTGAAGCCCATCAGAGCAGCTTAAAAATATATCACCTTTACTTACTTTGTATGAAAAAGTATCAACCTCTACATCTTTCTCGAATCCTACAGTTCTAACTAAGACGTTTTTCTGTGGATCTTTTGCTGCCTGTTCTCTGTTATATATTCCTAAGTTGAGCTTTTCCTGTACTAGAGAATGATCCTTAGAAAGTTGAAATAGTTTATTTCTATTAATTAAGTACGCTCTTGAGTCTCCAACATTTGCTATATAAAGAGTGTCACCTTTAAAGTAAAAGCCAACTATTGTTGTTCCCATACCTTGTAGTAGCTGATCTTGATCAGATTTCTTTTTTATTTCATTGTTGGCAAAAATAACAGATTCAGTTAAAGACTTCTTTGGTTCTTGATCTAATGCCTTTAATAATTGATTAGGTATTAAGTCGACTGCCATTTGAGATGCAATATCGCCTCCATTGTGTCCACCCATACCATCAGCAACGATAAAAATGTTCTTTTCTGGATTAAGATAAATAGAATCTTGATTTGTCTTCCGTTTTTGTCCAATGTCGGTCAATCCTGAAGAAATAAGACCCATGTGCAACTCCTTAATAAAAATAGATTTTTAAATTTTCAATGATGACCAAATTTTTGTCAAATATTTATCGATGTAGAAGAATGTTCATTGAGTACTTGAGCGATGGTGTCAGTTTAACACTGTGTAAATTTCGCCGAATTACTAAATATTCTTCTTTCATTTAGAGTAAGTATAACGATATAATATTAATAAGAAATGGCCCCTTAATTTTTCTACGGATGGGAGTTGAATATGGCCCAAATTGATATCACGAAATTCATGAATGAAAATTACAAAGTAGATGACTTTACTTACCTTAATTGGACGGGAAGTTTTCAAGACTATGTAAACTTAGTAACTGAAGACCCTAAGATTGCAAGAAATGCATTTCAAAGAGTTTATGACATGATTATGTCTTATGGTACGTCTAACTACACAGAGTACAAAAAAGACATTGTTAGATATCACTTCTTTGATGACCCGGATAACTCTGGTAAGGATGCTGTATTTGGAATTGATGTCCACTTAATGAAACTAGTAAACTTTTTTAAAGCGGCTTCTTCGGGGTACGGTACAGAAAAAAGAGTACTTCTTCTACACGGGCCTGTTGGATCAGCTAAGTCATCAATCTCTAGAAATTTAAAGAAAGGTATTGAACATTATTCTAAGACAGATGATGGGAGAATATTTACTTTTGAATGGTACGATGAAGAAGAGTCAGACATCCTTGGTGGTCAAAAACACTTCGCATCTCCAATGCATGAAGAGCCTCTTAAGTTACTTCCTCTAGATGTTAGAAAGCAATTTCTTGCAGAGATTAATAAAGGAAGAAAAGATGGTGAAGCTAAAGTAAATGTAAAAGGCGAAGTTAATCCAGCTGATAGATTTATTTTAAATGCTTACATGACAAAGTATGATGGTGATTGGACGAAAGTCATGAACAATCATGTAAGAATTAAAAGATTAATTCTTTCTGAAAAAGATAGAATCGGTATTGGTACATTCCAGCCAAAAGATGAGAAGAACCAAGACTCGACTGAGTTAACTGGTGATATCAACTATAGAAAAATAGCTCAGTATGGTTCAGACTCTGATCCAAGAGCTTTCAACTTCGATGGTGAATTTAATATTTCTAATAGAGGTATTGTTGAGTTTATTGAAATGTTGAAGCTTGATGTTGCGTTTCTTTATGATTTACTAGGAGCTTCTCAAGAGCACTCTATTAAGCCAAAGAAATTTGCTCAGACAGATATCGATGAAGTTATTCTTGGACATACAAACGAGCCAGAATTTAGAAAACTTCAAAACAATGAATTTATGGAAGCTCTTAGAGATAGGACTGTTAAGATTGACGTTCCTTATATCTCTAGACTAAGCAATGAAGTTAAAATCTATGAAAGAGATTTTAATGCTGAAAAGATTCCTCATGTTCATATCGCACCTCACACTCTAGAGATGGCAGCTATGTGGGCCGTTCTAACTAGACTTGAAGAGCCTAAGAAGGCAGATTTAACTAAGATTCAAAAATTAAAGTTATATAATGGGAAAACTCTTCCAGGTTATAATGAAGAAAATGTTAAAGAACTTAGAAAAGAAGCGATTAGAGAAGGTCTAGAGGGAATCTCTCCTCGATACATTCAAGATAAACTTTCTAATGCACTTGTTAAGTACGGTCATACTGGTTCTTTAAACCCATTTATGGTTTTCAATGAACTTGAATCTGGTCTTAAGCATCACGGCTTAATTAATAGTGCTGATCAACTAGATCATTACAAAGAAATGCTTGCAGTGACGAGACAAGAGTATGAAGACATCGTAAAAAATGATGTTCAAAAAGCAATTTGTCTTGATGAAAGTGCAATTGAAACTCTTTGTGCTAACTATATTGATAATGTTAAGGCCTATACTCAAAAAGAGAAAGTTCGTAACAAGTATACAAATAAATTAGAAGACTCTGATGAAAGATTTATGAGAAGTATCGAAGAAAAAATCGATATTGCAGAATCTCGTAAAGACGATTTCAGACGTGAGATTATGAACTACATCGGTGCTTTAGCGATTGAAGGTAAAACTTTCGATTTCAAAATGAATGAAAGACTTCATAGAGCATTAGAGTTGAAGCTTTTTGAAGATCAAAAAGACTCTATCAAACTTTCAAGCATTGTCTCTAAAGTTGTGGATAAAGAAACTCAAGAAAAAATTGAAGTTATCAAGTCAAGACTTATTAAGAGCTATGGTTATTGTGAAATTTCAGCTACTGATGCACTTAACTATGTAGCAAGTATTTTTGCTAAAGGTGACTCAGCTAAGTCATAGTATCACTGCGAGCACGTTATTTGTGCTCGCATTTTACTCCCTAAAGGAGATCTAATGGATCACCCAGTCAAAAGAGATCATGCACGATTTAGAAAAATCATAAAAGGTCGTGTTCGTGATAATTTAAAAAAATATGTTTCCGGTGGAGAAATGCCTATTCCTAAAGGAAAGGGAGTCTTCAAAGTTCCTATGCCTCAAATTGAAACTCCAAGATTTAAGTTTGGTGACAAACAACAAGGTGGAGCTGGACAAGGTGATGGCCAGCCTGGTGATCCAGTTGATGGTCAACAAGGTGATGGTAAACCTGGACAAGGTGAAGTTGGTGATACTGAAGGGAATAAAGAACTTGAGGTAGAGTTAACTGTTGAAGAGTTAGCATCTATACTAGGGGATGAGCTCGAATTACCCAATATTGAGCCGAAAGGTAAAAAAAGTTTAGAGTCTACTACAAATAAGTACTCATCAATTGGAACAGTTGGTCCAGACTCTCTAAAGCATTATAAAAGATCTTATAGAGAGGCCCTAAAAAGACAGGTTGCTACTGGAACTTATGATAGTAAGAATCCTGTAATTATTCCTATCAAAAGCGATATGCGATATAGAAGTTCAAATACGACAGTTGAATATGAGAATTCTGCTGTTGTTATTTATATGATGGACGTTTCAGGTTCAATGGGTGATGAGCAAAAAGAAATCGTAAGAACTGAAAGTTTTTGGATTAACCTTTGGCTTAAGTCTCAATATAAAGATATTGAGATTCGCTACATCATTCACGATGCTACAGCTAAGGAAGTTGAAGAAGAAGTCTTTTTCAAAACAAGAGAAAGTGGTGGTACTCTTATTTCATCTGCCTTGAAACTATGTAGAGAAATAATTCAATCTGACTACAACTCTAGTGAATGGAATATATATCCTTTCCATTTTTCTGATGGCGATAACTGGTCAACAGACGACACTAAGCTTTGCTTAGACATCCTTGATAGAGATATCTTACCGAACTCAAATGTCTTCTGCTATGGACAGGTTGAGAGTCGTTATGGTTCAGGACAGTTCTATAAAGACCTTCATACTAAATATGGCACTGACAATGAAGGTGTAATCTTATCAAAAATTAAAAATAAAGATGCCATACTTGATTCTATTAAAGAATTCTTAGGAAAGGGTAAATAATGAATAGATCAAAGCCTATTCAAGGTGAACTGCTTAGTCTAAAAGAAGAGATTGAACAATATGCAATTGATTATGGTCTTACGTACTATCCTGTAGTGTTCGAAGTCTGTAATTACGATACGATCTGTATACTTGCCGCTCAAGGTGGATTCCCTTCAAGATATCCTCATTGGCGCTTTGGTATGGAGTATGATCAGCTTTCTAAAGGAAATATTTATGGGTTTCAAAAAATCTATGAATTAGTAATAAACACTGATCCTTGCTATGCCTACTTACTTAGTTCTAATAGAATTGTAGATCAAAAGCTTGTAATGGCCCATGTATATGGACACGCTGATTTCTTTAAGAATAATGCTTGGTTTAGAACTACAGATAAGCGCATGATGGATGTTATGGCCAATCATGGTACGAAGATCAGAAAATATATGGACCGCTTTGGACAAGATAGAGTTGAGGCATTTATTGATGCTGTAAACTCTCTCGAAAACTTACTTGATATTAATGTTCTTTTCGAAACAGCTGAAGTCGTAAGAGGTAGAGAAGAACTTGAAAAAACTGCTCATGAGGAAGGTCTAAGAGAAGACGATGACGATGACGTTAGGTCAAAAGTTTTAAGATCATATATGAAATCAAAAGATAAAGATAATTTATCAGCTGAAGAAGTTGTCGTTCCAAATGATAAGTATGATTTTAAGAAAATAGATAAGAATGTAAAAGGAACTCGAGATATTATGAAGTTCCTAATGCAAAATGCTCCAATTGAAGAGTGGCAGTCAGATATAATTGGTTGTCTTCGAGAAGAGGCCTATTACTTTCTTCCTCAAAGAATGACTAAAATAATGAACGAAGGTTGGGCAAGTTACTGGCATTCAAAAATTATGACTAATAATGCACTTAAATCTTCTGAAATCATCGATTTTGCAGATGTTCACTCAGGTGTTATGGCCATGAGTCAAAAGAGTATCAATCCTTATAAAATAGGAATTGAACTCTTTAGAGATATCGAGCACCGTTGGGATACAGGTAAGTTTGGAAAAGAGTATCTAGAGTGTACTGATATGAAGAAGAAAGAGTCTTGGGATTTAAAGCTAGGACTTGGTAGAGAAAAAATATTTGAAGTAAGAAAATCTCATAACGATATTACTTTTCTAGATGAATACTTTACTGAAGAGTTCTGCCAAAGACAGCAGATTTTTACTTATAAGTACAATCCTAGAACTGGACGAAATGAAATTGAAACTAGAGACTTTCAGGCGATTAAGCAAAAGCTTCTTCAACAACTGACAAACTTTGGTCAACCATTAATAGAGATTGAGTCAAGTAATTACAATAATAGAGGCGAAATCTTACTTAGGCATGTTCACCAAGGTGTTGATCTAGACTTGAGTTTTGCTGCTGATACTATGAAGAATATTTTCTATATTTGGAAGAGACCAGTAAATATTGCAACTGTTACAGAAGATAAAGAATATATATATTCTTACGATGGTGAAAGTTTTAAGCCGGTAAAGAACTAATCACTGTTGACGATAATACATGTTTAGAGGAAAATAGTTTTACAATAACTTTTTCCTCGGAACATTTAAAATGATCAAATCGTATATCTTTGTAGTCCTTATTTTTTTAAGTCATTCATCATTTGCTAAAACTCATATTGCCACAGTATCTAAGTTAAGAGGTAAGGCCTCTGTATTATCTCCAGGTGATGTTAATGCTCATATCTTGAAGGTAAATGACAAATTATCAGAAGATGCTTCTATCGTTACATATAAAGGCTCATTTGTTCGTGTGAAGTTTAATGATGGATCAACAGCTTCACTTGGGCCAAACAGTAAGTTAATTGTTACTAAAATGAATACGTCAGGAGCGGGAATAATTACTCTACTTAAAGGGCAGCTAAGGTCTAAAGTATCTCCTGAGAAGACCAAAAAAGGTAAGCATAAGTTCTTAGTTAGAACTAAGAGTGCTGCTCTCGGAGTCAGAGGAACTGAATTTCAAACAATTTATAATCCAGAGAATAATGTAACTAACCTGCTAACTTATGAAGGTGAAGTTGCAATTAAGAAGGGAGAGCATAAGATCCTTTCAGGTAAGTCTTATAGTGAAAGAGCAAAGGCCCTATCTTCTGATAAGTTAAGTCGAAGTCAAAAGATACGACTAAAAAATAAACTTGTAGATATTGTAGAAAATTCTCTTGAGACAGATAATACTGTTGTTGTTAAGGCCGGACAGTTCTCAAGTTCAGTAGGGGGAGTTGAAGACGCTACACTTCCAGTTAATATATCTCCAGTTCAGTTAAATACACTTTATAAAAACGAAGATCTTGTTCAAAATGTTAAGACATCTCAAAGTAGTGTTGTTACCTCTAGCGATTCCTCTAAAGGACTTAAAGTTGTTCCTCAAACGGCGCCAAAAGAGGGGATATACGACAAGAATAACTCTAAGTTTGCTCAAAAGTCTGGTGGATTTATCGATATTACCACTGGTTTATATATTCCGCCTACTCCTGAGTCGGAATTTTCTCAAAAAGAAAATGTCTATTTGGCAAAGAACGTTGGTGGAATTGACCCTGTGACTGGACAGTATGTTGCCCCTGAGGGTCTTGTATTAGACGCTAAAAGAGGATTTTTAGTTCAGAATAATGTATCACCTGAGAAACTTAAGTTAAATATTGCTCAAGCTAAGAAGATGAATGAAGTTATCGAGAAAGATGTTGTTATTAGAGACTCTAAAGTAATTGCTCCAGTTAAATACTATTCACAGCTAGAGATATTTTCTAAAAACTCAATCGCTATTAAATTAACTTCTGTTTCAAATACTATAGACCACTCAAATAGTAGTACTGCAAATAGAGTTATAGAGGATACGGGGAAAGGATTTTCTGTCATGTGGAATCATTCTTCTGGCGGAAAGTGGCAGCCTATCTCAAATTTTCACTACAAAAGTATTAGGTTTCAAGGTGAAGAATTGGGTGTTTTCTCTCAAGGAAGTTCAAGCTTATTTGGTATGGACGTTGGGATGAAGAGATACCTAACAGAGAGATTGAACTTTAGTACAATGATAAAATTAAGACAAAATTACTATACAGTAGGTACTAGTGATCCAACATATAGATTACAAAAATCTACTTTTACTAATATTGAACTTGGTGGACAGTACTTTATTATAAAGTCTAAGAGGTTTGATGTTGATCTTAGCGCAGCTTTTGCATTTGCTCCTAGTAAGACGGCAAGAGATGTTGATGTTGATAGTAGTACTGTTCTAACTCTTGGTGGTGGCTTCAGGTACTGGTTATCTAGAGGAACTTGGATGAGGTTTGGAGTTGAGAGCCAGAACACTAGCTATGAAGTAAGTTCAACTAATTATAATGCAACAGACGATAACTCGATGTTTGAAGTAGGTATCGAAGTTGGCTTTGTTCTCTAGTTGTTCTGACCAGGTGTTATTCTGATGAGCTCGCTGTCGAGCTCTTCTATATCTCTTTGATCTATTGTTGGAATTTCTTGAATAGGTTCAACTTCTGCTTTTACTTTTAAATTTTGAAAATAATCATCATCAAGATTTTGTACCGTTTCATCTCTCTCTATTGTTTGACCAAGATTTTCCCATGAAATCGTTTGCATTAATATCCAACATGCAAGGCCGTCCATTGATCTACAAGCGTAGTTTGAATATTTGATTAACTCTTTTTGATCATGTGTTCTGAGAGCATTGTAGTACATGAGTTGATTAAGCTCAAAAGGCATCTTTTCTTTATACATGATATTCAATATATCCAAAAGCTTCTTGGTTTGATCAAACTTTTCTTGTCTTACTTTAAATAGTGTTCTTAGTGAAAGTCTCTTTCTTTCTGGAAGATTCTTTTTAATAAGGCGCTCTAAGAGTCTATTGCCTTCTTCCCATTGTCCTAAAATCCAAACTAGAGGAAGTGATCTTTCAATTGCATTTAATGAATTCTTCTTCTTTTGAAGAGCTAGTTTGTAATGGCCAAAGGCAAGCTCATACTTATTTCTGGCTAGGTTGTAATTACCTTTCATATTCTCAGAATTTGGAGTTTCAATGTCTTCAATAAAGCTCATGGCCTTCTCTTCATCCCCAGTTCTGAAGTAGAGTAGTCCTATGAGTTCTCTTGTTCTCTTTGATCTATAGTAGTTTTCTGGAATCGATTTAATTAATTTTAAAATAAGATATTCTTTATTTAAATATATTCCTGTTTTTAGCCATATTCTTAAAAAGTCTTGATCTTGAAGAACGTACTGTGTATCTGAAAAAGAAGTTCCTTTAAAGCTTTCTTCTCTATCAAATTTCAATTTAAAAATAGTGTTGAGCCAGTAGTGATCTGTTTTAGAGTATTTAAGTGTCAGACGATTACATCTATCAAACTCTTTATAGAGTCCTTCTTCAATATTTAGGGCCATCATATTCGTGATTTTTAATAAGCAAGTCCTCTCATAGAACATATCCTCGTCATAGCTAACACTGTTGATGGCATCGAGTGACTCTTGAAAGTTGTCATCAATAAAGTTAATTATCGATAAGTATCTCGCCTTAATATATTTAATGGCCTTATTCTTATCATCTAGCTTCTTTAAGTAATACTTGGCCGCATTTACATCTCCGCCAATAATGAGTTGTTTCACTCGTTTTAGAACAGTTATATTGTACTTTCTTGCTTTAATTGTATTTCTTCTATTTAATTCATTTATTTCTAATCCATCCAATAATTCCCACTCTACGTAAATTTCCTTAAGTTTTGAAACATCTACTATGGCAGGAGTACTTTGCGCCATGCTTAGGTGTGAAAGGGTGATTAAAAAAGTCAGAAATATTAATGTTTTCATATACTTAATATTTCGGGATAAAGAACCGATATCTTAAGTAGAAATCAAAAATAGGTGCTTTTATGATCAAGGAATGGATCATTTTTCTTATATTCACATTTAGCTTTCAAGCTAGGGCATTGGTGCCTCTAGAGAGTATTCTTTTAGGAAACTTCGAAGAGAAGTACTCCAAAGAGTCTGCTGATCCTTTTGATTATTTATTTCTTAAGAAGGCTGAGCTTCCTGGAAAAATTTCAGAAAAAAGAGATCTAACGATCTACAGGGGATACTACGAGGAAGGAAGTAATCTACAAAAGTCTTGTAGAGCAGATTACCAACTTTCATACCCAACTCCGTGGCAAGAACAGCAAGTTAAAAGAAGTATTTTTGCTACTCTTCAGTATATAGGACTAGATATTTCTATCAGAGCAATACCTCAGTACGCAAAATACTTTGAATTCTCTAGAGATGAGTACTCCAATATGGTTGATAATATAGTGGGTAATTACTGTTCAAAAAATCTAAGTATTATTAGTATTAAACAGCTGAAGAAAAACTTCTTGAGCAAATTTGATAATGAAAATTCATTTGAGCTACCTGACGTGTCTGATAATTCACTATTTCCTAAAAAGATATCTTCCTTAGCAACAATGGATGATGTTAGAGAAAGAGAATTTGCAAAGACGCTAGACCTTTTTAAAGTATTCTGTAGTTGGGGTGGAGATGAGTCTAACCTTAGGTTACTTGTTCCTTTTGTTAAAAATCCAGTTGTATATTCTTCTCTAATGAGACAACTCTCAAATGAGAAGCTTGAGTGGAATAAGAACTCTCGAGACGTGTATAAAGCTAAGAATCAAAAAACAGCGCAGGTCTTATGTGAAGGTCTGATTTGTAGAAAGACGAATGCAGCAGAGTTCATTAAGAAGTTCCCAACTTCAGTTGGCCATAAGTCATTAAGCGATGATCTTTCCAGACTTTATTGTAAAGAGGTCAGAGATTACGAGTATCAAATAAAGGGACAGGCCCCTAAAATTTCAAAAATAATAAAGAAGATGACTTTCGACGAAGAAAATATTCTGATATCTCAATTTCTTGCTCTTCAAACTGGTGTCCCTTCTTTATTTCTTAGAAGTAATAACTATTCTCTTGGTAAAGAGTTCTTAAGGGCAAGTGTAGACAAAACTTGGGATGATTGGGCAAAGAATCAGGTCGATAAGTTTAAAGGAGAAGTTTACTTTGAAGAACCTTTAACTATAGAGCTCGTTGATAGATCTCTTTACTTTAAAAATTACTTACCTGAGTTCAAAGTTGTCTTTGATGTGAACTTAGGAGAGTTAGATAGGACAAATCAGATTGTTGGCAAGCTATCAACAACATTTGATATTAAATTTTCAAGAAAATTTCTTCGTTGGGCCAGAAACGAGTGGGTAAATTTAGACCCTAGGAATAAGAAAAGAAAAGATGAACTTTTTTATAAAATGAAACTTCGCATTGAACCAATAGTTAACAACATTAGATCAAAATTCCCTTATCCTCCATGGGACGGTGAATTAGATGTGATTGTAAGAAATGAAATCTTAGAGCAGATTTCTAGGTATAGAGGCAATTACTTTGATGACGATGAGTCGGGGATGGTTGATATACCTGTTCTTATTAATTTCGCACCTTATGCTTTAAAATATCTAAGATATGAATATAATGTCGAGCAAAACCAGAAAAAAGCTAGGCAAAGCGAAAAGTTATTTAAGCTAAATACTATGGAAGAGGAAGAGTAATTGTGTTAATCTCTCCCAAAACTTGAATAGTAGTTATATGACTAAGAAAAATAAGAATGACATTAAAGATCCTCAATCAACTGTTGAAGTTCTGAGTACTGAGGACTTACTCAGTGAGTCTGAAAAGAGTACACTTGAAGATATTGAGATATCTCTTTCAAACTCTTCTGAAGAGTTAAAGGAAGACTACTTGCCAATTCTTGACGTTGGCAAAGATCTCGTTAGGTACGACTCTAAGGTAGGCGATCCCCTTACCGTTTATTTAAAAGAAATTGCAAAATATGACCTTCTTACCATTGAAGAAGAGAAAGAGCTGACACGTAGATTATTTGAGACTGGTGATATTGAAGTTGCGAAACAACTTGTCGCGGCTAACCTCAGACTAGTTGTAAAGATAGCTATGGAATATAGAAGCTCTTTTCAAAATGTCATGGACCTAATTCAAGAGGGAAATATCGGTTTAATGAAGGCGGTGTCAAAGTACGATCCAGATAAGGGAGCGAAACTGTCTTATTATGCAAGCTGGTGGATTAAGTCATATATTTTAAAATATATCTTAGATAACTTCCGCTTAGTAAAAATAGGAACTACTAACGAGCAGAAGAAACTCTTCTATAACCTATTAAAAGAAAAAGATAAGCTAGCAAAGCAAGGTATTGAGCCTGATCATAAATTAATATCTGAAAACCTTGGCGTTTCTGAGAAAGCAGTCGCCTTAATGGACTCAAGACTTTCAAGCTCAGGTGGTGAAGTCAGTCTTGAAACGCCACTTGGTCATGATACTGGATCCGGAGTACTTTCGGATATTCTTGAAGACAAAGATCAAGATGATATATCTGAAAAAATTGCTGATGCTCAAGGTTTAGAACTTTTACAGGATAATCTGAAAGATTTTGTATCAGGTCTAAAGGAAAGAGATAGAGATATCTTTAAAAAACGGCTACTTAGCGAGGTTCCTCCTTCTCTTCAAAATATTGCTGATGAATACGGTGTGTCAAGAGAGCGTATTCGTCAAATAGAGGAGCGGCTTCTAAAGAATTTAAAGGTTTACATGTCCGAGTTTATCAGATAAATTGCGCCAATAAGTTTATATCCTTCAACTCGGTTTCAATAATAACATTGCTACTTGGTTTTAGGTGATTTGGAGATAATATGCTTACTACAGAACAAAAAAGAAACATTGTTGCTGAATTCGGAACTGAATTTGGAAAAGGTGAGAAAGATTCAGGTAATGCTGCTGTACAAGTTGCACTACTTACTCACAATATTAATGGTCTTAAAGATCACTTTGGGAAACATATTCATGATTACCACTCAAACCGTGGTCTTCTGAAGATGATTGGTCAAAGAAAGGCCCTTCTTAAGTATGTACTTGCTAAGAAGCCTGAGCAGTACCAATCGCTAATTAAAAAGCTTGGTCTAAGAAAGTAATTAAAAAAGGGGAACTAATTGTTCCCCTTTTCTTTTTTTAGGCTTAAAATATAGAAAACCCTGGATGGAAATAAAGCGCAAGGAAGTTAGAGGATATTTGAAATATTGGCGCTACATTGAAGAATCATTATTTGAAATATCTTTTAAATTCCCTCTTTATTGAAATCCTTCACATTAATAAGCTAGTTAACAAGCGTTAATTGGTAAGGAGAAATTATGTTAAACGAAAAGAAACTTTATTCGTTAAACTATGGTGGCAAAGAAGTCACTATTGAAACAGGTCGTCTTGCAAAGCAAGCAGATGGATCTGTACTTGTATCTTGTAACGGAACTCAGGTTCTTGTTACTGTTTGTTCAGCTCACCAAGTAAAAGATGGGCAAGACTTTTTTCCACTTTTAGTAGAGTACACTGAGAAGTTCTACGCGGCTGGAAAATTTGTTGGTGGATTCTTAAAAAGAGAAGGTAGACCAGCAACTTCTGAAACTTTAAATGCACGTCTAATTGATAGACCACTAAGACCACTATTTCCTTCAGGATATATGTTTGACACTGTTGTTTCTTGTACAGTTCTTTCATACGGTGAAGATGGTGATGCTGAAGTTCTAGCAGCACTAGGTGCATCTGCAGCTCTAACAATTTCTGATATCCCATTTGCTGGGCCAATTGGAACTTGTAAAGTTGGTAGAATTGACGGGAAGCTAGTTCTTAACCCAAGCCAATCAGAGTGGGAAAACTCTGACCTAGAGATCGTTGTTGCTGCTTCTGCAGACGCAATTCTTATGGTTGAAGGTGAGGCGCAAGTTGTTCCAGAGAAAGATGTTCTTGAAGCAATCTACTTTGGTCATGATCACATTAAAGAATACGTAAAATTATTAGAGCAAGTTAGAAGTGAAATTGGTAAGCCTAAGAGAGAATTCATCTCTTCAGCTGCGAATGAAACTATGATGGCAAAAATGAGAAGCGACTTCGCTTCTGCTGCTAGAGCTTGTATCTCTACTGATGATAAAATGGAAAGACAAGCTGCTACTAGAAAACTTGAAGGTGAAGTTAAAGCTGCAATGGCAGCATCTCCAGAAGCATTTGGATTAACTGATTCTGACAGCTTTGGTAAAGAAGCTTATAAAGGTGTTGATGAACTTCTTTATGAAATGATGAGAGCAGATATTCTTGATGAAGAAAAGCGTATCGCTGGAAGAGGAATGGATCAGGTTAGAGAGATCGAAACTGAAGCTAACATTCTTTCTAGTGTTCACGGTTCTTCACTATTTACTAGAGGTGAAACTCAAGTAATGGCCGCTGTTACTATTGGTGGTAAACACGGTGAGAAAATGGAAGACTCTATTAGAGGAACTAACTTCCAAAAATTCTACCTTCACTATAACTTCCCTCCTTACTCAGTAGGTGAAGCAAGAGGTGTTAGAGGTGTTGGACGTCGTGAACTTGGTCACGGTAATCTAGCAGAAAGAGCTGTTAAAGCTGTAATGCCTTCTCAAGAAGATTTTGCATACACTACAAGAATCGTTTGTGAAGTTATGGAATCAAACGGTTCTTCTTCAATGGGTTCTGTATGTTCTGCTTCAATGGCACTTATGGATGCTGGTGTACCTATCACTAACCCAGTTGCAGGTATTGCGATGGGACTTATTACTGATGGTGAAAGATTTAAAGTTCTTACAGATATTCTTGGTGACGAAGATCACCTTGGTGATATGGACTTTAAAGTTGCAGGTACTGCTGATGGTATTACTGCAATTCAGATGGATATTAAAATTACTGGTCTTACTCGTGAGATCGTTGAGAAATCAATTGAGCAAGCGAAAGAAGGTAGACTTCATATCCTTGGTGAGATGGCGAAAACTATTTCAACTAAGAGAGCTGAGTTCAAAGACGGTGTTCCAAGAATTGTTACAACAAATATTCCTACAGACAAAATTGGTGCTCTAATTGGTCCAGGTGGGAAAAACATTAAGAAGCTTCAAGAAGACTTTGATGTAACTGTTGAAATTACAGAAGAAGGGCTTGTTAAAGTTCTTGGTGT
>NZ_JBFGYP010000006.1:0-56089 GCF_041587335.1 Halobacteriovorax sp. | reverse complement strand
TATATCGTTCTGAATTCTCTCAGCAATCAATTGAAATAAATGATCGAATAGAAAGAATTGAAGAAAGCGCAATAGTGCAGTCGAATAATCCCTTTAAGATAAATTTCTCTGAAGTCTCATCATTTGATGAAGTGTTTAGAGATTTTTCAAATATTGTTCACTTTTCAACATTTTCAAATACGCAATTTACTGATGATAAGTTATTAGGGGAAGCCCTTATGGTAATTGGTCCAGAGGCCGGTTTTTCTGAAAGTGAAGAAGAGGCGATAAATAGTTTTGATAATGTATCTGTGTTGAACTTAGAAACAAATATTATGAGAGCACCAACAGCTTTAGCTGTAGCAAGTGGTTACATGTTAAAGAGTTTTTGATTGATGCTTTATGTCTTTTATGAGAACCTATAAAGAGACACTTAAATAAATTTCATGGGTGAGTTAATGGAAAATCTAAATTCAAATGAAAACAAAGAAGCTAAAGACGTTGTTTTTAATAATGAGTTTAATTTAGATGATTTTGACTTTAAGCCTTTAAATGAAGGCCTTGGTTTTCATCATGAAGAAAGAAAGAATGGTATTCTGCCTCAAGCAAACAAGAGAAATCAGCACATTTCAGTTTCTAGAGAAACATCTGCTACAACTAGAACAACAAATCTTGGTGTAAGTAATGAAGGAATAACAAGAAATGGTTTAGAGTCAATGAACTCTCTTTCAGCTTTTTACTCAGAGTCACAGAATATCGAAGAAGCTCCTAAGTTAGAGGTTTCTGATTTTGAACCTAAGGCTAAAGAAATTGTAACGGCTTCATCAGCTAAGCAGTTTTCAGCATGGATTCTAGATATATTAATAGTTGCTTGTATAACTGCTAGTTTAATGGCCCTATTTGTTGCAGTATCGGGTTTATCTTTTATTCAGTTTTATGAAGTGATTGGTCAAAACGATCTAGCTATATTTGTTAGCGTATCATTTTCAATATTCTACTTAAGTTATTTTTCTATTTTAGATTTACAAGCTACTCCTGGAAAGAGTTTGTTAAAGCTTAGGCTTATCAGAGAAGATGGTAAGCCAGTTCTATTAAAGGATAGCTTTCTAAGATCTTTTATTACATTACTTTCATTTGTTACTCTTGGGCTACCATGTCTGATAGACTTCCAAGGAAAATTAACAGATACAAAAGTTAAAGAAGATGTTTAATTTATCTCCAAAAGCAAAAAAATTCTTAGAAGAAAATCAAGGTAAGAAAATTGTCTTTACGAATGGTTGCTTTGATATTCTTCATTCTGGGCATGTTGCTTATTTGAATGAAGCTAAAAAGCAGGGTGACTTACTTTTTATGGGTCTTAATTCTGATGACAGTATTAAAAGACTAAAGGGTGAATCTAGGCCTATCAATAAAGAAAAAGATAGAAAATATATTCTTGAAAACCTTAGATGTGTAGACTGTGTTGAAGTTTTTACTGAAGACACTCCTTACGAGCTAATAAAAGCTGTTCAGCCCGATGTATTAGTCAAGGGCGGTGATTGGAAAATTACTGATATAGTAGGCCATGATATCGTTACGGCTAAAGGTGGAGAAGTTAAAAGCTTAATCTTCGTAGAAGGCTACTCTACAACGGGAATAATCTCCTCTGTTCAAGGAAGAGAGTAATAAGCTTCTCTGCTAAGATGTGCTTAGCTTATCTTTTATCTAGTAACTTAAATCTTAAAAATTAATATTTTTCAGTTTGATCTAAATCAATGCTTATATTCAATGCGTATATTATTATAAATAATAGAGGGTTTCTTTAAATAGAAAATAAAGTGAGTAGGAGTTTTTATGTCACATTTTAATATTGATGCAAATAAGTGGGATACCAAAGACAAGGTAGAGAGAGCACATTTTTTAGCAAATAAAATGAAAGAAGAGCTCACTAAAAATAGAGAATTAGATATTCTAGACTTTGGTTGTGGTACTGGTCTTCTTGGTCTTGAGTTTTTAGATTACTCAAAATCGTTATTGGGTATTGATAATTCCTCTGGGATGCTAGAGGTCTTTGATGAAAAAATAAAGAATCTAAAAGGGGTTAGTTCATTAAATATAAACCTAGAAAAAGAAGAACTTAATAAAAAATTTGATCTTATTATTAGTTCAATGACCTTTCATCACCTTGATAGGCCATCTGCAGTATTAGAGATGTTTTCTAGCATGCTCAAAAAAGAAGGAAAGATACTAATTATCGACTTAGAGACAGAAGATGGTACATTTCATCCAGATAATAAAGGAATGGGGGTAAAGCATCTTGGATTCTCTAAGGATGATCTCCAGGTATGGGCCGATCAGTCTAAGATGAGTGTTGATATAAAGACAATTTACTCAATAGATAAGAATCAAAAAAGTTACAATCTTTTCTTAGCAACTTTTAGTTAAATTATATTTCTCCACTAATTAAGAACTAAAAGATTAGATGAATACTTTCATAACGTTAGCATTACCCGACTCTCTCTGTCGGGTATAAGTTGTTGATTTTACGGCAATTTTTTCCACTTTTTACTCAAGTATATTTCCGAGTAACCGTTTAGGTTATTAACTGGCTCATTTGGGGTGAGCCTTTTATACATCAGACACGGCTGTTTGATTCAACTTTTCACGGAGGTAGATTATGTTTCGAGGAGATTAGAGATGGGTTTAAGAATTAACACAAACGTACAATCATTAGCAGCACAAAGAAGTTTAGGAAACGTTAAGAAGTCGCAAGGTGATAACCTTGAGAAGATGGCCTCAGGTAGTAGAATTAATAAGGCAAGTGACGATGCTGCAGGTTTAGCAATTAGTGAAAAACTAAAGGCGAACGTGAGAGGGTCTCAACAAGCTAAAAGAAACGCTGGTGACGGTATTTCAATGATTCAAACAGCTGAAGGTGGACTTAACGAAGTATCAAATATTCTTGTAAGACTGAGAGAGCTCTCTGTTCAAGCAGCTTCTGATACGATTGGAGATTCGGAAAGAGAATTTTCAGATTTAGAATTCCAAAACCTTGTACAAGAGGTTGATAGAATTGCAGGTTCAACAGAGTTTAACGGACGTAGTCTTTTAAATGGTGAAGGTGATACTGCAGACTTTCAAGTTGGGATAATGAATGATGACTTCAACGATAGAATTTCATATAAGCCTCAAGACTCTTCTGCTACGTCAGATTCAATTGGAGTTGCTGGTTTAAGTGTAAGTTCTAAAGAGGGAGCTCAAGAAAATTTAGAAAATATTGATTCAGCGATCAATAAGATTAACGGTAATAGAGCAAACTTAGGTGCTTTACAGAATAGATTGCAATCAACGATTTCAAACTTAGATGTAAAAACAGAAAACTTAAGTGCAGCAAATTCGAGAATTAGAGACACAGATATTGCTCACACTTCATCTGAGTTAACTAAGGCTAACATTCTAACTTCTGCTTCAACTTCGGTTCTAGCACAAGCGAATAGCTCTCAGAACGCAGCTTTAAAGCTAATTGGTTAATCACAAATTAGAAAAATTTAAAAGTTTAAGAATGGCCCCTCATTAAGAGGGGCTTTTTTGTGTCAAAAATAAATACTTCCTACTTAATGGCAAAAATAATGGCCATATTTCTTGTGCCAACTTCAGGTAAATTAATAGTTAGCAAATACCATACCAAAAAAGTTGGTCTGTAAGTACCCAATATCTTTGATTTTTGTGTTGTTTTTTTTAAGTAATTGAGCAAAAGCCTAAAGTATTTCCCAGTGTGGGCGATAGGGTTATTGTCTGACAAAAAAGGTCAGGCGGCTTTAGGGAAAATAAAAAATTAATATTTCTTAGGAGGAATATCATGGGTTTAAGAATTGCAACTAACATGGCTTCACAGTCGGTTCAGAAAAATTTAAATGAAGTATCAAGTAAAAGTCAGGGAAGTTTAGAGAAACTATCTTCTGGTAAAAGAATTAACAAAGCTGCTGATGATGCTGCAGGTTTAGCGATTGCTACTAACCTAAAAGCACAAACAAATGGTTTAAGGCAAGCGACAAGAAACGCGAATGATGGTGTTTCGATGGTACAGACTGCTGAAGGTGGTTTAAATGAAGTATCAAATATCTTAGTAAGACTAAGAGAGTTAACTATTCAAGCATCTTCTGACACTGTTGGAGATACTGAGAGAGGCTTTCTAGACAAAGAGTACCAACAGCTAACAACGGAAGTTGATAGAATTGCAGACTCAACTACATTTAATGGAACAAATCTTTTAAATGGTGAAGGTGGAGGAACCCTTGATATTCAAGTAGGTGCATTCGCTGGAGATCAAAATAGAATTCAATTTGACTCAGATTCAACAAATGCAACAGCAGATGAAATCGGAGTTGGAGGAACATCAATTGCTGACAAGGGAGATGCCTTAGATGCAATTGCTGATATAGACGGTGCCATTACAGCAGTGTCAGGACATAGAGCAAATCTAGGTTCTATTCAATCGAGACTACAGTCAACGGTTGCGAACTTAGAGACTCAAACAATAAATCAAGATAGTGCAAGATCGGTAATTGAAGATGTAGATGTAGCTTCTGAAACTGCAAACTTAGCTTCAAGTAATGTTGTTAAGAATGCTGGTGTAGCAGCATTAGCTCAAGCAAACCAAATACCAAACTCAGCATTAAGACTAATTGGATAATTTAAAAAAAATGTGGGTGCTAGTCACCCACACTTCCTAAGCCCTAAGGAACGAAAGTTCCACTTAAGCCCAATCCATCCTAGCTTCGGCTAGGGTGGGTCTTAGGGAAGGAAAGGAATCAAATGAACAACTTACTAAAAGTAGATAATGAAGAAAAAATAAAAAATGAATTACTAGAAGCTTTTAAAAGTAAGTATGCTGTATATGCCTGGGGCTCATTCGGTGGTCACATCATAAAGGCCGACCTTCAATTTAAATCAATCAAATTTAATCAAAAAAGAATTGTTCTATCACCAACTTCAATTAGTCGACCATATTTAGAAGACTTACTTGGCGGAAGTGGGAAGATTAATTTAGCAATTCCTCAGATGTCACTCTTATTAGAAACTGAATATATGAACTATGAAGATGATCTTGTTGTTTCATTTCCAAAGTTTCATAAGTTTTACGACAGAAGAAAGTCTGAAAGAATTGATCCATTCATCCCAATGGATATTATTATAAAGCATAATGGAATCACATTCAAAAAAGCATGTAATGATATAGCTGTTGGCGGTTTCTCGGTAATACTAACAAAGAACGAAATGAGAAAGTTTGCAGTTGGCGATATTATAGAAAACGTTGAGATATCATTTCCTTTGAAGTCAATCAAACTAAAAGTTAAGGTCTCTGGCCTTGTAAAGATGAATCCGTATCAAGACGACAAAAATCCATATGGTGGTTCTAGGCTTTCTCTAACATTTGAAGGGAATACAACTCTTATAAAAAAAGAAGTTCTTAGGTTGATAAATGGACAAAAAAAACTAGTCTGTGATATTGATAGATAATGATTATTACTTCTATTTCTGATGTACATATTAAAGAGTCATCAGATAAAAATTTCGAGTTACTTCAAAAATTCTTTTCGCATGATTGTGTTAAAAATTCTCAATATATTATTCTTAATGGAGACATTTTCGATATTTTAATCGGAGGAAAGATTCAATATCTTAAAAAGTATGATGCTTTTTTTCATCTAATTAAGAAAGCTGTAGAGAATGATTCTATTGTTGTCTATATCGAAGGGAATCATGACTTTCACATTCAGAGACTCATTCGTAAATCAGTAAAGAAACTCAAAATAGATGAAGATAAATTTATACATGTTAAGAGTCATTTTGATATTGATTTGTCTGGTAAGAAGGTACGCTTTACTCACGGTGATGATGTTGAGATTGAAAATAAAAGGTATCAACAATATAAAAAGAAAATTAATAATAAATTTGTTAAATTTCTTGGTGATTATATTGTTCCGTTCAAGCTGATAGAGTGGGTCGGTCACAATGCTTCAAATAAGTCGAGAGAAAGTAACGTTAATCGATATGAGTTGAGCGCTGAGGGGCAAGAGTTTATCAAAGATAAATTTAGACGATCAAGTGAGGATTACTTTTCTAGACATACTATAGATGCTCTCGTTTGTGGTCACAGTCACTGTAAGGATTACTACTCTTTAGATAATGGAAGGTATTATATAAATAATGGATTTGCTCCAGCTTCAAAGTCTTTTATAAAGATTACTGAAGATGGAGCAGAGTTTGTTGATCTATAGCTGTGCCATATCTCGGATATATTGTTCTTTGTCGTTTCTTTTAACTTCATGAGTGTAAGAATATGTTCTATTTTTCTCTTCTTTTTTAGAAACATCAATTAACGTCTTTGAGAATTTTGCAATCTGAGGAAGATGTGTAATCGCTATGACTTGTGATGCCTTTGATACTTCTTCAAGGGCCTTACCAATAGAGACTGCTGTTTCTCCACCAATTCCCGTATCAATCTCATCAAATAAAAACACTGAAACAGTGTCACTTTTAGAAAGTATCTGTCTTAGAGATAGTAATATTCTCGATAGTTCACCACCTGAAGCAATTTCTTTTACTTTGAAGTACCCTTCTCCTGGATTTGTTTCAGCGTTGAAAGATATTTTTGAAATACCATTTTTAGATAAATTGGTTGCTTCTTCTATAGATACATTGATTGTTGCACCACTCATACGAAGCTTTCTTACCTTTTTTGTCAATTCGATAGATAATTTAGATGCAAACTGGACTCTATTTGTATGTAGTTTGTTTGCCTTCGTCCAGCAAAGCTCTTTTGTAGAATTTATTTTTTGCATTATTTTTTTAACTTCTAGATCAGAGTTTTCTAAGAGTTTGTATTCTTCTTGGAAACTTTGATAGATATTTTCAAGTTCATTAGTATCAACATTAAACTTTCTTTTTAATTTTTGGTACGAGTCTAGCTTCTCAATTATTTCTTGAAGTTGATCGTCATCACTTTCAAAATCTAATTTTTTTGAGATTGAAAAAGACAATTCAGAGAGAGACTCTTTAGCTTCTGACAGAAGTTCTGTTTCTGCATCGGTAAGTAAATCATATCTACTCGTTTGAATATCTAGTTTGTTGATGAGGGATAAAATACTTGAGTTTGATTCGCTGAGAATATAGTTTGCTTCAGTGAAGGACTCAGATTTTTTTTGATTGTCGAGAATTCTATTTTTAAGTTCAATTAGTTTCTCTTCTTCTTCTGAACTAGGATTTACCTTTTCAAGCTCTGTTATCTGAAACTCAACATAGTCTTTTCTTTGAGATTTCGTTTTGTTCATCTCTATTAAATCTTCAAGCTCTTTTTCTAGATTTGATAGTTCCTTGAAATGAGTATTATATTCTTTAGTTTCAAGTGACATATTACTGTAGTCATCAAGAAGAGCTAGTTGATAGTCTTCACTCAAAAGTTTTTGATTATCAAACTGTCCAACAAGGTCTACGTACCTTTTAGATATGGTGCTAAGTGTTTGTAGTGAACATTGTTGAAAATTAAGATAGGCCTTAGAAGATCCTTCTGATGTGATTATTCTTTTAATAAGAATCTCATCTTCAGAAAATGGATGTCCTAGTTCATTGAAGTATGATTTTATTTCAGGATGATTACATTTGAACACAGCTTCAACGGTAGCAAACTCTTCATCTTTCCTAATTATTTTTTTATCTGCTCTTGTACCAAATATAAGCTGAAGAGCATCTAGAATTAGACTTTTTCCAGAACCTGTCTCTCCTACTATTACATTGAAACCGTTTGAAAATAAGATTTCTTGGTTAACAAAGGTTGCAAAGTTATTCATTGTTAATGATTTTAATAATAGCTTTTCTTTTTTCATCTTCCTGCTCTTTGTCCGTGTGTTAACTTCTGTTTTAAAGTCTGAAAGTATGTTCTGTCATTGTTTTTGATTATTTTTGCATAGCTATTTTTCACTTTTGATATTTTCACTACACATCCCTTCTCAATATCTATTGCTTCTTGGCCATCTAGAGTAAGGCTTAGATGACTTTCTTTAACAGGAAATTTAACCTCTATTTCTTTTGTGTCAGGTATAACTAACGGTCTATGATTAAGACTGTGAGGACAAATAGGTGTTAAGAGTAGTGCGTTCACGTCGGGATGTGTGATAGGACCACCAGCTGCAAGTGAATAGGCCGTAGACCCTATTGGTGAACTAATGATGAGTCCGTCGCCAGATACGTTAAAGATTAGTTCTGAATCACATTCGACAGAGAGTGTGAACATTCTGGAGATATTATTCTTATTAATAACGACATCATTAATAAAGTTTCCTTTAAATGTTTGTTTACCTCTTTTGGTAATACTCACTCTGTATAGAGGAAGTTTTTCAATTTCAAAACTACCCTTCAGTGTTTTTGCGAGCTCGTCAAAGTAATCGATTTTAGAAAACTCTGTAATAAATCCTAGGTTTCCCATATTTACACCAAAAATTGGAGGGGAGTTTTTAGTGCACTTTCTAGTAACTCCAATAATTGTACCGTCTCCTCCGAGTGTTATGATAAGGTCTAAGTTATTAACTTGGTCTTCCTCAATGAAACTTACATTCTTTGGGATCTTACTAAAAATAGAATTAATTCTAGCCTCTTCTTTACTCAAAAAAGAAACATTCTTCTTACGTCTAATTAACCACTCTGTTAAGTTTGGAATTGTAATTGCAAAATCAGAAACATTTCTTGGCTTTAATAGGATTCCAATATTTTTAATTATCTTTGTAGTCAACATTTACTCTCTTTCTAAAAACACTTTAAGTGCGTCCTCTATATTATCAAATGGCTTTCCAAGAACTTTGCATCCATATGAGTTGGCCTTCTCAAGTATCTGGGGTGAACTATAGGCAGTGATTATGACAAATAACTTACCAATTTCTTCGATATTGTACTTCTTTTTAGACTCTTCGATAATATCAAAACCGGTAATATCTTGAAGCATCAAGTCACAAATCACTCGATCATAGTCTTTTGTTAGAATTCTTTCAATGGCCTCTTTTCCTGAGGAGCAAGCGTCAACTGAGGCGCCTTTCTTCTCTAGTAACCTCTTAAGTGATTTTTGAATTAATAATTCATCTTCTATTACTAATATTTCCATAGCTTATACCGATGGCAGAGTGAATGAAACACTAGTACCAATATCGTCCTTTTGTTTAACTTCAATTTTTCCATTTAATTTTTTTATTAAATTAGAGCAAATACTTAGGCCGAGGCCGGTTCCTTTCTCTTTTGTAGTTATAAATGGTTTAAATATTTGGTCTTTCACCTTAGGTGATATTCCAGGACCTGTATCTGAGACGTTTATTTCTATTTCTTCTAGCTTTTTAATTATTGTAATTTCTATTCTTTCATCTCTAAAATCTACGTGGTGACTTTTTATTGCTTGAGAACTATTAATTATTAGATTGAAAAGAATTTGTGAGAGCCAAGTTGAATTTGAGTTAATTATATAATCTTCTTCAGCTTGAAAATTATAAAAATTCAAATCTTTTGGTATTTGCTTACTCTCACTTTTTGTAAGAAGTATGGTTTCATTTATAACTTCTTTAATATTGAATTTTTCATAACTGTCTTCTTCCCTATAGAGCTTAGAGAAGTTATCAATAATTGTCTGACATCTTTTGCTATTGATTGAAATATTTCGAATAAAGGAAGACATCTCATCATCAAAGTCTTCTAAAAGTAAAAGATCTGAAGCCATGTTTAGTCCAAAGAGAGGATTACTTAATTCATGTTTCAATGTATTTAAGAGCTCACCAAGCAGTGATATTCTTTGATGGTGATATATATCGGATGTATTAGACTCGTTGTTAATCCCAACTTCAAAGAATTTTTTTCCTGATAAGTTCTTAACTGAATTTAACTCGTTGAGATCCTGAATATTTGAATACTTTGCAGCATCATTGAGAGGTGTATTATCTAAGAATAGAGGATTTGGATATGTTTCAAGAAGTGATTTATATACTTCTGTTCTTAGCTTATTTAGAGAAGCTATTAGTATTCCTTGTATTACATCAGATATAAAATGAATAGATGAGTTGAATATATTTATTTCCATATCCGAAGGAGCTAGGAAATCATTTCTAGATACTATTACAAGTATAGAGTGCTTTGAAAGCTCAATGTCTTTTGCTAGAAAGGTTCCTACTACACCAATGTCAGATTCAAGAATAAGGGACTGGTTAAAGAGCTTGTTTTTACTTTTTTTAACCAAATTAAAAATCTTACTGAATGTCGAAACAGATATTTCTTTCTTGCTATGTCCTAAGTTTGAATCATAGAAAAATGTTTCTATGATTGGACTACCCTTTTCATGGATTAAGATTTGGCAGGACTGGTAAGCTTTAAAAAGTTTGGATTGTAAAATATACTCAGGAAGCTCACTTGTATCTTTAATTTTAAGTGACTGATTTATGATAAAATTTTTAAATTCTAGAATATCAATAAATTGCTTTAAATTAGATGAAGAGCTTTTGGAAATATTAGAAGTTGTTAACGAAGAGTACTTTCTTTGTTTTTGCTTTTTAGAGTCACAACGAGCATTTAATAGTTGGTAGATAGCATTAGCTGAAGTTGAACAAGAAATTTTAAGAACAGGCTCACCAAGTATTGAGCCCCCCTTATGGATGTCATAAAGGTCATCATTTTTATATATTGAATAATCTGCATGAATTTGGTTTTTTGAGAATTCAATATTAGGAGACGGCATAAATACACCGACTCCTACACTATCTGATATGTATAACTTTAGAGATCTCTGAGTTTTTTTAGTTCTGGTATGGCCTTTATTTTCCACTGAGTCAGGTTATCTATAAGTTCGTACTCTAGCAAGTCGTTCAACATAATAATGTCGTTTTTCTCTTTTGCGGGAATTAAGGCCTTCATTATAGAAAGTAAGTGTATTTCAAGAGTTTGGAATGTATTTGTATTTTTTAACTGCTCTTGGTGTCTATTTCTTACAGTTCTATAAATTTTAGCCATTAGTTGGACATATAGATCCATAATTTCAACTACTTCACCAAACATCATATTTGCATCTTTCTGCTTGTTTTCATTTTGAAACTCAATGAATAGACCAATCTTGTTAATTATTGTGTCTATATATGATGAGCAATCGTTTAGAGCATCAAATGCAAGTTCATAACTACTTGTTGTTGAAAAGTTAATATCATTATATTTCTCAACAGGAAGCGTAAGAGAGGATTGCTCCTCTTCGTATGAGAGCTGTCTTCCATTAATGTCAATGGATGTAATGACCTCATCCTCATGAAGTACCTCGTTAAGTACAAAGTTCATGAGATCATTAACACTAGCATCTTGCTCTGGTTTTGATATCGTTTTGTTGTTAACTGTTACTGAGACCATCCTGGTTCCTACCTTATTGTTGTTTGAGGTTTAACTGTTTTATTTTTTTGATTTTGAGTAAGTGTTTTTTCACAAAGCTCATACATAATGCTCGTAGCATTTGCCTGGTCATGGAATGAATAAAACGAGCTCTCTGTTAATTGAACTAAGTTATCACCATGTAGGTTGGCCCTTGCTACTTTACCGTAGTTTATAATTGGACTTAATTGTGGATGAGTTTCAGATACAATGTCTGATAGTCTTTCTATCTCATCTACTTTTTTCGAATAATCTTTTATCTTATTCAGATTAGGAGTCTCACAAGATATTTCTTCCAAAATGTAGCGCGAGTACTTCTTACCAAACTCACTTAATTCAAACAATTGTTGAAGCCCTTTCATATCTGTCAGAAGTCTCTGATGAGTCTTGTCACTAATTTTAGGGAATTCATTATGACCCTCAATCTCACTAACTAAATAGCTCCAAGTAATTGTAAAAAACTTTCTAATTGTTTCATCATATGTTGCTTCATTTTCTAGCACAGATTCAAGGCTAAGTAGCCCGAGAGAGTTATAGGCAGACTTAGTGATGTTTATTGAGTTTAGGTGGAAATGAGAAAGTTTTTTGTTTAAAGATTCTTTAGTTAACTCTTCGCCATTAGATACAATCGTTAAGGCTTCATTTACTGTTTGATAAGGTATATCGGCATGACACTGATAGAAGTCGCAAGCAGTATCGGGTTTACAAGGAAAGCATTTTGTCTGTGGAGATAAGTTATATGCTCCAGCAATATATGGAACTGTTTCAGCAGTTCTTACCGTACCTAGTGATATCGTTATAATAGGTACTTTCTTTAGAGAGGCTAAGTGACTGACCATTGAGTCATGTCCAATAAACATTGAATCGTCATCTAGAAGCTCTTTAAGTTCTGTAATATTATGTTTGCCCGTGAGGTCATTGATTCTATTGTTATATGTTTGTAAAAGTGGATTGTTGATTATTTTCTTACAGGCTTCTTGATCATTTTTTGCACCAACTAGAAAAACCTCTTTAGATTCATTGTCTCGTAAAAACTTAAAGATTACTTCAACCCACTTACTGTCACCCCATACTTTTTTCTTGTCAGAGGCAAATGGATGAATAAATACTTTGTTTTTATTACCTGTCTTAACTATGTTTGAGCTATCTTCTTTAGGGCTGACGCCTATAATAAGCTTGTACAGGTCAACAAGGTTAAAAGAGTTTAAACTTGTTTCTAAGACATTTGCATAAAGGTATTGAGACCATTTATCGTTAATGTTTAGGTTAGCATTCTCGTTATAATATGGTCCGATCTTATGAGATGCTGTAATCAGACTCATTAAATAATTTGCTGTCTTAGAATATGACAGATTTACACACACATCTATATTATGTGATGAGATTTTTGCTTTAAGCTCTCTAATATTATTTAGTGAGTTTTCTAAGTTTACTGTTTCACTTTTAAGAACAAGATCTTTTAGATCGATGGTAATACACTCATCAAACACTTCATTTATTTGATCCAGAAGGTGATTTGCAAATTTTTTCCTAGCGATAAGAAGTAACTTATACTTGTCACCATGCTCTTGACGTAAAGACTTCGCAGTCTGAATCGTTTGAATAATATCACCAAGTCTTAGTATCTGAACTATCGCAATAGTTTTTTTTACAGTTTCAGGAGGTATATCAGTATTATCTTGCTTAGCTGTTTCCATGACCTTCCTCTTCTAGTAATGAGGCCAGGAATAATACTTCTAAATCTTCTTGAGATAAAGAACTACCACTAGCTGTGCTTTTTTTAATCTCTTCGATTTTGTTAACAACTTCTGTTGCAAAATTACTCATACACCTTCCTTGGCATAAATTATAATGTTTCTTGGTGAACTCTATTTGATACCATGTTTTCAATTACGGTATCAGCTTCATGCTTTCTAGAGTTATCTTCTATTGTTTTTAGGACTTCATAAACTTTTTGAAGTTCATTCTTCATTTTATATAGGTTCTTTTCTACATCCTTAACTGAGTCTTCCAAAGCCATAGTAGGTGCAGACTCTAATCTAGCTCGAAGAAATAAACTTGGAATTGAAGTAATAGTACTATCTTCACAGTGGGCCATAAGATGACCTAACGAGTTGATGAAGTTCTTTGACTGATTGGCACCTTCCCCGATTTGAATAAGTGAGCGTATGGCACCAAGTAGATCTTTTGTTGTTCTAGTTACTGCTTCTTTTTCATTTGAAATCCATCTCTTGAAATTTTCACCTTTCAATTCGAGAATCATTTCACTAAAAGAATCATCATTAGATTCAAGTAGTGTTTTAGAGATATACATTCTAGATGCAATTCTTTGTACTTCTAGCTCAGAGTTAACTTCACCTTTTACAGCGAAATAAGATGTTCCAAGGGAATCTTTGTATGGTCTGTATAAAGTATATCCTTCACCAATGTGTGTACTATTAAAAGACTTTAGTCCCATCAGTAAAAGTGTTGAGTTCACTATGTCATCTGATCTAAGGTCTGTATTAGTATCTTTGTTTGAAAAGTCCCTATCTTCTATCGTTTTTGATAAAATAAGGGATTGTTCATTTATAGAGCCTTGCTTTAGAAAAGGAGATGCTCCAAGGCTAACTTCTAGGCAAGGAGTTTCTACTAGGTCACTCAGGTGTTTAATCGCTGTATCTGGAGTGATTAGGCAATCTAAATTAATAACTACGCTTGTTAGTGCATGAAAGTCAGATTCAACAGTAACAAGCCTTCCCTCAAAGTGATCATTGATTTTAGCAGCTCTTTCTTTTTCATCTTCAGTAGGAGCGATTAGAAGCATGGTTACGATATCTTTTGAATGAAGATTTTCAATAACTTCTATAATAGTTTTTTCAGGAATATTTTTAGATTCTTCTGATGTGAAGAGTTGAATTCCTACAATTTTTTTATTCTTTCCTTTTTCAGCTTGTCTTAGGAAATTAATATTCTTAAATGCATTCTCATTATGATTTGTACTTGTTTTGAGCTTTAAACTATTCTTACTTGTATCTACACCTACCATCTGATGATAAATATCATTGAAGTGCATAGGTGAGAAGTCTAACTCTGTAATGACATCATTTAAAAGCATTTCCCAGTCAGAGCTGTATGCATTCTTCATTTCTGATGTGAATTCTAATCCAATCTTTCTATTTGAACTCAGAAGTGATGTTATATGTGTAGAAACTCTCTCGTTAGAGAAGTTTATAACTTCATCCCAATCTTGAGTTGTAACAGTTGAAAGATCTTTATTAAACTCTTCAAGTGCATAACCATTGTTAAATATTTCACTCTTTGTAAGTGTAATAATTCTTTTTCTATCGATAGTGTATATATTAGATACGCCCTCAATATTTAGTGCTGCCTTTTCAAATTCTTTATAGACTAATATTGAAACATCATAATTCCCACTCTGTACCATCGAGTTTATTAGATGTGCAGAGCTGTAAATATCACCAAATCTTCTTAAATTTATTAAAAGTATTTTCTTCATGCTATTCTCTTCCTTCTAACTGAAGTGATCCTTTAACCATCTCTTGAAATGCCATTAAGAAATGGTCATCATCTTTTACTGAGGTATTGTTGGTATAAAGCTTTTCATCAATTGCAGAAGTTATATCTAGGTCAGGGTTAAGATTATTCACACACTCTTTAACACGACTAGAAGTAATGTAGCTAGAAAAGCTACTTACAGTTCTAGGCGCTTTATATGAGAGTAGGTTTTTGAAATAGCTTTCATATAGATTAAAGCTTGCTGGGTGACTAATTATTCCAGGTTTGTTTAGAAGATAGTCGACGAATTCTTTTTTCTTATAGAGTTCAACAATTTCTTCTGCTGCATAGATGTGTATATTGTTATTATTAATTAAAGAGTATTTTGTATAGTCACTATAAACCTTTTCATTCGGTTCAATAACTATAATTTTATAATTTTGTCCCCACTCCTTCTCGAGAAGAAGAATAGCTTCTTCAATATGATAACCAAAACCTAGGCCAAGAACTAAAAGCTCATTTTTAACTTTTATTAGAGACTTATTCTTTTCAATAAGGGCCGCAGCTTCTTTGATTGGATTGTAAATAGAATGTAAGTGTACATCATTAACTACTGGAACCTTATGTTCCGTTTTAGATACTTTTACTTCATATCTATATAAAGATAGTTCTTCCATTGAGTTATCCTTAGTAATATTTGATGAATTTAAATTTTCTTTGTTTGAGTGATCAGACACGCTTGTTACCTCTTCCTTAAGGTTAAACTCTGAATTTAGAAGGAGAACGAATCCTAGTTCTCGCTTCTATATTTCCTCATGTCTGCGTATTTTTGTCAATGAGATTATAAAAATTAGCCTATTAACACTGAACCCATAACGGCTTGATTTGTTATGAGTTCAGGAAAAATTAAGGTTATTTTTTGGTACTATTAAGGTTGTAGCCTTTGAACTGCTGTCTCGATGTGAATATCGTAGCAATTTCCTTGGTTGTTTCCATTTTTTGATTCTCAAGTAGTTCTGATGACTTTAAGTCAATTGCCTGAACTTCACATGACCAATTGTGGAGATCGCTTTGCCATGCTTTAAGAATTTCAACAATTTCTGGAGTGACTTCGTCGGCCTTTAGGGTAGAGACCATATCTTCAACTTCTGTTTGAAATTTTTCCAAAACATTTACAATTCTTTCTCTGTTATCTGCCTCAAAGTTAACGAGGTTGATATCTCCTCTTGAGGTTGCAACATAGATATTGTGTGTAATTTTAAGACCACTGTCTAATAAGGCAGTATGTCTCATAAGTAAATTGTAGATTCGATTAATCATTAAGCCCCCTGTTGCTCTTTTTGAGCACTTTCTTTTCTGAGGGTTTTGATTGCTTGTCCCCATCCTTCATAAAGAGTATTTAAGACATTCAGACAGCCTTGAAGAGGCTCTGCTTCAATCTTAATGTTTGCTTGTGTACTGGAAAATAAAATAAAGTCATATAAAGATGAAAGCTCTTTAGCGATATCTCCACCAACTTCAAAATCTAAGCTGTTATTTAGTTCAATAACAATATCTTGTAGTTTTCCAATGTGTTCACCTTTAGCAGGGATGTTCTTCTCATCAATAGCTTCAATTGCTTTTTTACAACTTTTGATTGCAGCTTGATAAAGCATTAATAAGATTTGTTCCTTACTTGCTGTGTGAATTGATGTTTTTTTATAAGCTCCTAAACCATAACTCATAACCACCTCCAATGGTTAACCGAGTTGAGTCACAGGGTTAGATCCTCCGCCCATTGCGGCGATACCTGAACCTTGACTCTTCATTCTCGAAATTGTTCCTTCTAATCTTGCAAATTTATCTTTTAGATTTTTTTCTTTCTGTTCAATCATTCTTTCTTTATTCGTAATTCTTCTATCTATTTGATCAATGTTAGACTGCAGTGAATTTTTTCTAGTCTGTAGTAGTCCATTTGGGAACTGAAGTGAGGCCTTAGCCGTATCACCAAGATGATCAATAAATCCCTTTGTCTTTCCATCTTCTGTAAAATGACCTGTAAGAATCTGAGTTACGAGTTTGTAGTTTGATGAGAGTGTGTTGTTTAAAACTTCCGTTTCAACTTTTAGTAAACCATCACGTTGAAACTTGATGCCAAGGTCACTAAATCTTTTAAATCCAAATTCTGTTTTTATATCTTTAAAGACTGTGGCCCTAAGTCGCCCCTCAAGAGACTGAAGCATTATATCTCCACCGAGTGTTCTTGATGTGTCTGTTGTCTCGTCCATATTATTCTGTTGCTTTATAAAGCTTAGGACGGAGTTAATACTATCGACTAGGCCTTCCACTTTACCTGTTACGGCCTGAGTATCTTCATCAATTTTTAATGTAAATTCTTCCCCTGGGCGAGCCTTCTTTAAGTCAAGAGTTACACCTGGAATAAGTTCAGAAGCTTTGTTTTCAGGAAGTTCTATTTCAAATCCATCTAGCTTTATCTTGGCGTCATGTGCTTCTCTTTCAAACTCTAGATAAAGATCATTGTCTCCATCTACAAAGTAGAAATAAGGGAATTCTGCACGTTTTTCATCACCAGTCTCTTCAAGTGAAAGAATCATTCTCCATGGCTCATCACTACCACTTCCATCATTTACTACAGAAGCTCTAAGCCCATTACCGGAATCTTGATTAATTAATTTTGAGATAGCGTTTAGACTGGAATTTTCTGAATCTACATAAATTTCTTTGCTTTCTCCATCTGGAAGAAAGTACTGAATAAACCCAACACCAACATAACTTTCATCTGGGTTTTCAAAGCCTGATGACATGGCAGATGACTTTTGAGCTAGTTGTGACACTTCAATTTGGTATGTACCAGGCTGAGCAATATTCTTATCTGCGTTAACACCAAGGATATCTTCATTAGTTTGGACTTTTAATTCTCTTAGCGATCTAGCACTAGCATTCTTTAAAACACTACCACGCATACCTTCCATGAGCCCTATCAGCTCACCTACAAGCGCTTTCTTATCACTGATTTTTTCTTTACGAGTCTCCATGCTTTTAACAGGAATTCTCTCCGCAGCGATAATCTGCTTAACAATATCTTTTGGGAGCCCTGTTGCTATGGAGCCAAAAGAAATACCCAAATCTTCCTCCTGAAGTTTCTTCTCTCATCCTAAGAGAAGACGGTATACGCCTTTAAATAATAGCATATGGAGTATTCGACGCAATGAGACTAGGTATGAGGCAGTATTTTCTAGGCCCTTGTAGAGAATAGAATAAAAGAAATTTTTATAAACACTTAAAATGACTTTCGGTAAGTTAATTAATGGCCTAAAATAAAAATGGCCGGATTGGGGATCCGGCCGTTTCGAGCGAGTAATGGGCATTTGAAATCAATTAAGATTTTCAAATGTTGTACTAATATGATCGGTTATTATGGATAATACTTTAGAAAAAAAGTCAGGAATACTCTATTTAAAATCTAAGTTCTTCTTATATCGCATAGTTATATACTTTTCATTTCTCTTAATCCCTGTTTATGTACAAAAGTCGCTTGAACTTAAGCCAATATATTTATTTATCTCTATGATCCTTTATTGCTCATTTATAATGAGTCAGTGGTTCTTTCTTGGGAAGGAGATAGATCATCGATTAAAGATTTACTTCCGAGTGAATTCATCGATTGATAGAGTTGTTTATAGACTCTTTCTTGGGATGTTCTTTTTTATAATAATTTTCAACTTACTTTATTTATTACCATCGAAGTGGGTTTATAACTCCTTTTGGATTATATGGGGTTCTTTGGGGTTGTTTTATTCTTGGCCTACAAGAGGAAAGATTATACAAGAGTCTGTTACGACAAACTTTTCTGAATTCAGATACCTTGATAGTTTTGAGAAGACTCTCGTATTTTTAATTTTAAGTCTAATTTTATTCTCTGTGCCTGAGATGCCAGCTCTTGCCCAAAGCGATGCTTTAATATTCTTTTTAGATCCTGGTCATCATATTAATCAGCTGTTTTGGAACTTCTTAACAGTTACCTTTTATCCATTCAAAAGCTACCCTAACCTTTTTAAAATTGGATGGGTTACTTACTTCTACGTCGTAAATATTTCAATGTACCTCCTCACCTTTTATGCTCTTCTAAGATTTTTTATATCAAGAAGATTATCTTTACTTGGGGTGTTTGCTTTGATTTCCTCTTGGAGTGTTTCAAAAATTATAGGAAATAATTTGGGAACAACTCTTGTAGATACTTACTCGCTTGTGTGGATCTGGGGAATGCTTTGGGTTACTAAGAGTTCAACTTATAGAACAGGTCTATTTATAGGTCTTTTAGGTTTCTTTGGAACAATTATAAATCATTCATACGCATTAATATCGATGATTCAAATAGTAATGCTGATGTATATTTATTTGAAAGACAAAACTATTTGGTTTAAAAAGCAAACGTTAAAATACGCTTCATTTGGATTAGTTCTAGCTCTTGTTACCTTTGTTGTAAATTTTGAATTCTCAAAAGTTTATAACCCTGGTGGGCTGATTATATTTGATAACTTAATTGGTTTAATTGATAGGAAGGCATTTTATATCTTATCACTCTTTGGTGTTGCAATTCTAGGCGCACGTAAGCTACTTCCAAACGTTAAAAGTTTCCAAGTCTTAAAATTTGGTGCTGTGAAAATGGAAGAGCTCATTTTAGGATTAATTGTTATTCTAGCTTTTGGAACATTTGTAAATATTTCAGCGGTTAGTAGGTTCTCACTTCTCTGGATTGTAACGTTATTTAGTCTTATTCCTCTGGAGCTCATCTTCTTACATATCAGTAGATTGAGATCTAGTCGTAATATGATCTATCTGATTTATATACTTATTTGCTTACTCGATTCTCACTTTGAAGGTCGTGTAAAAATTTTCTTAAAACTATTTGATAGTTAAATACTCAAATTGTGATAAAATTTAAGTAAGAGTACGGTTCAACATTGGAAAAGGAGTTTCTTTGTTTAGATCGGGGCTCACCCATCAAATATATTGTGAATTCTTAGACTTATTTGAATTAACCAATTCAAAGGTACACTCTTCACCATTTGTTTATGTAGACCCAGAGAATGGAGAAATCAGGCTTGTGACAGGTATGTCATCTAACTCTGATGGAGACATTATTACAAACTCTGTTGCATCTCACGGTGAATTGGAAACATTCTCAACGAGAGAATAAGACTAAGGTTCAATTAGTTCACTATTTATATAGTGAATACTTCCACAAAGTCAGAGTCACTTTGATACTGTTTTTGACACTCATTTAAGGAATAAATTGTTAGTATATATTAACAATTATACGACTTCGTGTGGATAACTAGATGACATATAATTTTAGAAAGTAAATATAAAAAAGGTGTAATTTGTGGATAACTTGCGTGATTTTGTGAATACCTTTTGTCGCGTAATGTAAGAATGTTTCAGAGTGTTAGGTTCGCCGTGTTAAGATGTTGAAAACAGGACGTTCTAAAGACGAACTTAATCACTTCAAATAATTGACAGGGGGGCTATGTTATTGTGGATAACTCCTCCGTTTTTGTGAGTAAAACCGTGCTGTCAATATATTTATCCTAAGTTTTTCATTTTTTTTAGTAGAAATATTAGGTTAGAGTTGTGTTTGGTATAATGTTAGGTTTGTAAAAAAATAGAGAGAAAAAGCGTGATAACAAAAGAATTATTAACAAAATTACGAAATCAAGTGTTAGAAATTGTAAATAATCGAGTGAAATCTCAATCATTACAGGAGTCTTTGGGAGTATCAAAGAAGTCAGATTTCTCTATTGTTACTCTGGTAGATCAAGAAATTTCTGACTTGGTACATATGTCCCTGAAGCACATGGTTAAAGATGGATATCACTTCTTTAGTGAGGAAGAACAAGTTAGTTTTGGATTTCCTTCAATAATATTAGACCCAATAGATGGAACTCGCGAATTAGCTCAAGGTCTGGGCGAATGTGTAGTATCCCTTGCTTTGATGACGACACCAAGTTCTGGCTTTGCTTGGCTATTTAATCCATTCACAGGTTTTGAAATAAGCTCTCACTCTAAGTGGGTGGAGCCTGTGATTTTTAATACAGATAAGCTATTTGGTTATGTCTCTAAAGGAGATTTAAAGAAAGGATTGCTGAATCATATAGACGAAATTGATCATTTAGAGATTGTTGCTAAGGGAAGTATAGCTTTTAAGTTAGGCCTGTTGGCCAGTGGTGCTTGTGACTTTGTTTACTCAAAGACTCCAAAAAATATTTGGGATATTGCTGCTGGAACATTACTCTGCTGGGAGAGAGGATTTAAGCTCTATCAAATGGGAAAAGAGGTTAAGCAGCTAGATGATATAAGAATTGATGGCGAGTTAATTTGGTGTCGGAAGGAAAACTTCAAAACATTAAGTAGTTCACTAGTGAAATAAGATCTAAAAAAAATATACTAAAGTTCAGCTTATATAGCGTAAAGGATAGACTTTCAGTCTTGGAGGTTACTATGCGTGCACTATTTAATTCAAATTATCCAATTCTAATACAAGGTGAGACAGGAACAGGGAAGACTGAGCTAGCAAAAAAGATTCATAAGACTTCAAGTTATAAGTACAGCAGATATGTAGAGTGTAACTTGGCGGGTATAGCGGATAACCTTTTTGAGAGTGAGTTATTTGGGCATACTAAAGGCTCATTTACTGGGGCGTGTTCAGATAAGATTGGTTTTTGTGAGAAAGCTGGAAGTGGGACTTTATTTTTTGATGAGATAGGTGACATTACTTTAAGTCAGCAAAAGAAATTATTACAGGTTTTAGATACAGGTGAGTTTTTTAGAGTTGGTTCAACTGAAAAGTCTAATTTCTCTGGTCGCTTTATCTTTGCCACTCATAAGGATTTAGAAAAGTTAGTTCGACAAGGAGCTTTTAGAGAAGATCTTTTTTATAGATTAGGTGGTGTTTCATTTTCTTTGGACCCACTTAGGGAAAAAACTGATGCTCAAAAGAGTGAGGCCATTAATGAATTTATAATTAAAGCTAGGGAAAAGTATGGACTCTCTAATAAGTATTTCCATTCAGATGTAATGAAGGCCTTATCCCTATATTCGTGGCCAGGAAACTATAGGGAAATGAAAACAACCATTGAATTGGTTATGTTGAAATCAACTAGGCCTCAAATAGAGTTAAAGGATTTGCCGTACCGTTTTCACTGTAGTTCTAGGGAAAATAGTAGCTTTAAAAGGCAGATTTCTGATTTGGAGAGAAAAATTCTTTATAATGAGGTTGTAAATAAGGGGGTAGGTATTAATAAGGCTTCGAAATCATTAGGTATTAGTAAGACCACCTTAATTGCAAAACTGCGTAAATATGGTATTAGTGAGCAAGTTATAGATAGAGTTAATTTGAAGGTCGCCTAGTTTGCGCCAAGGTTTATTTGATGGGTTTTAAAGTTCAAGATCACTATTTTAAGAAAGCAAAGAAAGACGACTTTTTAGCAAGAAGTGTCTACAAGCTTGAAGAGATTGATAATAAATATAAGATCATAAAGAAGAATGATTTTGTTGTTGATTTTGGATACCATCCTGGTTCTTGGGTTCAATATACAAGCCGTAAGGTTGGAGTTGATGGAAAAGTTATCGGAATAGATATTAGGCCCTTAAATAAAAAACTATTACCATTAAAAAATGTTTCTTTATTTGAAAAAGATATTTTTGATGTTGATACGACGGCTCAACTTGGAGCTGACGATAAATTTAATGTTGTATTGTCAGATATGGCCCCAAATACCACAGGAATGCGCTCAGTAGATCAGGATAGAAGTTTAAACCTTGTTGAAAAAGTATTCGAGGTAATGCCTGTGTTCCTTAGAGAAAACGGTAATATGGTAATTAAAGTGTTCGATAGCCATCAGGCGCAGAAATTCCTAAAAGAACAAAAAAGTATGTTTAAGCAATATGACTTTCTGAAGCCAAAATCTACTAGATCTGTGAGTAAAGAATTTTTTGTCATTGGGCGTGGATATAAGGCATAATAATTCCTTATGAAATACTTAAAAAATAAAGCCAATTTATATATTCTTATGACCTTGGGAGTTTTTCTTTCTGCATTGGGTTTTCACAATATGTGGAAGACTATGAAGAAAGAAGAGAGACGAGAAGAAATAATTACAACTAGAACGCTAATCAAGGAAAACCTAAATAAAGCGTTTAGTTTTAGTAAAAAAACATTTCCTACTAAAGTCGATTTAAAAGAAGAACAAGTAAATATTAAATACTCATTTAATAATGATTTAACAGATTATATTAAAAAAATTTTAAAAAGGTATCGCTCTGACTACTCATCTGTAATTGTTATAGATAACGAAACTGGTTATATATTATCAGCTGTAGGTTATGAGAGGCAGGGGAATCAATTTAATATTACTCTTCCATTTAGCTCGACGCATCCATCAGCAAGTCTATTCAAAATTGTTACAACTGCAGATTTACTTGAAAAGTCAGAAGTCACTAAAGATAGTGTTTTTAAATTTAGAGGACGAGGGACAACATTATACAAGTATCAACTTAAAGATAAGAAATCTAGATGGCAAAGAAGACAATCATTTGAAAGAGCTTTTGCTTATTCAAATAACGTTATTTTTGGAAAGGCAGCGATTAAGAATTCATCAGGAGAAAGACTTTTTGACATGGCCGCTGATTTTGGCTTTAACGAAAAGCTGATGGAAGAAATAAGTTTATCTAAATCAGTATTTGAAATGCCAGATACAGATTATGAGTTAGCAGAGAAAGCATCTGGTTTTAATAAGAAGACAATGATCTCTCCAATCCATGCAGCTGTAATGGCATCAGTTATAGCAAACGATGGTGTTCTTAATTATCCAAGGGTCGTTACAGAGATAAATGATAACGTGACTCAAAAGGTAATTTGGAGTCCTCAGCACAGAACGAAGAGAGTGTTGGAAGTTCCAACAGCGAGAGAGCTTCAAGAGTTAATGGAAGCGACTGTAAAAAGAGGGACGGCAAGAGGATCATTTAGAAGGTTAAATAGAAAGCTTAGAAAAGGTTTAGAAATAGGTGGGAAAACAGGTTCCATAACAGGTGGAGTTCCATTTGGAAAAAGAGACTGGTTTACTTCCTTTGCTATACCAACGAATAAAAACCATGGAAAGGGAATCTCTATTGCGGTTATGAATATTAACCTAGAGAAGTGGTATGTGAAATCGTCTTACCTTGCAAGAAAAGTAATTGAATTTTATTATAAAGAAGTTAGCCCCTTAAATGATAATGTCTCTACTTCTGAGAAGACGAAATCTGATAAGGATACATAATGGATGACTTAAGCGAATTTGAGCCTAAAGAGAAAAAGCCTGCCAATTTAAAAAAAGAAGTACTTCTAATTATTTCAATTATCTTTGTCGTTTTAGTCTTTAGATCATCACTTTATGAGCCGTACAGAATACCTTCTGGGTCAATGATTCCAACGTTAAAAATTGGTGATTACATCATTGTTAATAAGTTTGCATACGGAATGAAAGTACCTTTTTCTGATATCGCAATTGGGGATATCAACTTAACTCCTAATTATATTTTTAAGCAAGAGCTTCCTAAAAGAGGAGATGTTGTTGTTTTTAAATTTCCAAAAGATCCTTCGATAAATTACATAAAGAGGGTTATAGGACTTCCAGGAGATACAATTGAAATTAAAGATAAGGTTGTCTATGTAAATAATATAGAAACAGTCTCAGAAAAAGTAGAATCAGCACCTTTTTTAAAAGACATGGACTCAAAGTTTAAAAAGCATAAGCTAAAGTTTTTTAGCGTTAAAAATGGTGAGAGAAAATATATAATACAACAGGATAGCGATAATTACTTTCTCGTAAATAAAGATAAAATAATTGTTCCAGAAAATGAAATCTTTGTTATGGGCGACAATAGAGACTTTTCATATGATTCAAGGTTTTGGGGGACAGTTCCACTTTCCTATGTAAAAGGAAGGGCCGAGCTAATATGGTTCTCTCTAAGTTTTCCAGCGAGTGATGATGGTGACTTTATTTTTAGACCTTCTAGAATTGGGACATCAATTTTTTAGAGTTAGTCTTGTCGCACCGTCATTGCCATCTTCTGATTGCCAATCTAGCTCTTTAAATGTCCTTAGATGATTCCTTAACCATTTCTTTAAGATACCTTCACCGTGACCATGGATAATATTTAAAAATGGTATATCTCCATTTATTAACTCATGAATAGAGTCATCAGTAAGACGCTGGAAATCATCTAGTCTCATGCCTCTTCCATCAATCTCAAGTTTTCCGGAGACAGACTTTGTAAAGTTCACTTGTACAGACTGTTGAGGTACCTTGTTTTGAGTAGAAGGGGATAGGTTCTTTATACTCATCCAGAGAGTCATTTTTCCATTTAGTATTTGTATTTCTTTCTTGCGAATATTAACAGCAATAACTTTTAGGTTTCTATTGAAGGTTGGAGAATAAACATATTCTCCGACTTTGATATTTTCTATTGAGAGCTTTACTTCTGTGACCGTTCTATTTAAGTGATCATTAAACTTCTGTTTCTTTGGATCAGGAATACTTCCAGTTAGAGAAACAACTTTCTTATTGAATTGTTTCTTTGAATCTATTTTTCCCTTTTTCGTTTCAACAAGAAGAGATTCGGCTTGAGAAATGATCTTATCTAACTTCTTTTTGTATTCAGCAGTAATACGTTCTTTTTCAAGTAGGACAAGTCCATCCATTGATTTCTTTTGATTTTTTAAATTTATATTTATTTGTCTATTTTCTAAAAGCTTTTTATCTAGCTCTGCTTTCTTTTGCGAAAGTTCTTGGAGTAATTGCTCATATGAGAGTTGTTTTTTATCAAGAATATGTTCTGCCTTACTTGATATTGTATTACTAAGACCAAATTTAGATGCCAAGATATCAAATATCTTAAAGGCCATTGAACTACCAGGAGACCCAAAGTTCAACTTATAAGTTGGTTTACTCGTATCAATATCAAAGCCTACATGAGAAGAAATATATTCTTTAGAAGAGTGTATATAAGTTTTAAAAAACTGATGGTGTGTCGAAATTATAACGCGCGCATCTGACCTGCTGTGAATCTGTTCTAAGAAAGAAATTGCTAGAGCAGATGCTTCTTCAGATGAAGTTGAGTTAAAGATTTCATCGACAACGATAAGAGAGTTTTCGCTTATTTCACTAAGTAACTCTAGATAGTTTTTTGCTTCAGAGGCAAAGGAGCTTAGGCCACTAGAGAGATCCTGCTGGTCATGTGAAAAGTAGTAGATACCTTCCGGAAGAAAAATATTACATTCTCGTGCTGGAACATAAAGTCCCATCGATGACATTAAATAACAAAGAGTAATAGACTTCAAAGTAACTGTCTTTCCACCAGTGTTTGGCCCTGAAATGATTAATCCCTTAGAAGTATCATTAAGCTTGATGGTATTTAGAACACAGTTATCTATCAAGGGATGAAAGAAGTCTTTAATGTAGACTTCTTTTGTATCATTGAGTGTCGGTCTTGAAAGACCAAGTTCATTTGAAAAATTAGCTTTTGCTCTTATGAGGTCTATTTTGTAGAAAAAATGTAATGCATTGAGAGGAGCTCTCTCGAACTCTAAAATAGTATTACAAAAGTTTTTACAGATTTCGTTTATAATGGCATCTATTTGGGCCATTATTTGAATTCGTTGATTACTTCTTTCTCGTAGCTCGTAAGGCTCTACAAATAGAGTCATACCAGTACTAGATTTAGCAATAATAACTCCAAGCTTTGAATTATATGAATCAGATCTTATTGCAAGTACATACCTGTCATTTATAATATCGTGTTCACTGTACTGAAGGACCTTAGAATACAGATCTTTTTTCGCAGAGGTAGAGATATTCCTTCTTAGACCTTGCTCAATTTCCCTTAGCTCTTTATATAAAGGAGATAGTTGTGGATGATTTTCAAGGCTTTCTTGACCATCTTTTGAAACTAAAACTCTAAACTTATTAATAAACTTATTTCTAATCTTACTTTTTATAGATTGATCAGGGTAGTTATGCTCTATATTGAAGGATTCAAAGGTTCTTTCAAGAGAAGGGTAATTCTCAAGAAGCTTACAAATAGTGTTTAATTCTGAAAGGTTGAGAATAATATTTTTCTCTATAGAAGATAATAGTCTTTCAAGCTCGTCAGACCTTGGAATAGAGTTAAAAATATCAATAGTACTTGTATTGTATACTTCTTCATCATCGATAAACTTATCAAGAAAGCTTAAGTCTCGATTTATAATATGATTAGGTTTATAATTTAAGAGCTCTGGAATAATACCTTTGGTATGTTCAAAGTAAGAAAATGAGCATATTTTATCAAGAATCTCGTTCCAGTCGAGATATTCTAAGAAAGACGATGAATTATCTAATAAGTTGAGTGCCATGATACAAACTGTTGCAGATTTAAATAATATTATAGAAGAATACAATAGCTTATGTGTAATTGACCAGAGAGTTCGTACTCCAGTAGTACAAAAAATCTTTTCAACACCTCATTATATTTCTATGTCTCTTCGTTTACCTGGAAAGTCTATATATTTATATGTTGGCCGTGGGCAAAAGTATGAAGGGATATTTATAGGAAAGAATGCCGTTCCTTCGGAATATAGAATTAGAGACCGGTTTATAGAGTTTTGTCGTAAGTATGTTCAAGGTGGAATTGTACACAAAATTGAAACTCTTCTTGAAGATAGAGTCGTTAATATATATTTCACAAAGAGAGAGTCCCACTACAATTTAACCCTCTTTTGGAAAGGTAGAGATCTATACTTTTCCTTGCATGAGAAAACAGAGTCTGTAGAAAGAATTTTCTGCAGCTGGATAGGGTGGCAAGAGGTTGTGGAGGGAAATACTATCTCTAAAATTTATAAAGAAGTTGGAGCAGGAAGTTATAAGGCAGAGAAGCCTGTAAATAAAGTATTTTCAGATAAAGAGTATTTTGAAAAATTGAGTAAGAATGTAGATGTACATAAGTTTCCAAAGAGAAAGAAGAAATTCTTTCAAAGAAAAATTCAAAATATTGAACAAGATTTTACGAAAGTTAAAAAGTGGAGAGACCTAAGGGATTTGATGGAGCAAGGGGACTTCAAAGTTCCTACAGACTATCGTTTTGAATTAATGGGAATTCCTTTTCGCATTGACGTGAATTTTAATGAGTATAAAAAAAGAGATGTCATTTATAAAAAAATAAAGGCCTTTAAAAGAGCAGAGACTATTCTCGAAGATAGACTTTCAAGAACTAAGGAAGAGTTTAAGAAGTGGGTGAGTGGTGATGTTTATGTAATTAAGGGACTTGGTAAAACTGTTGAACCCGTCTGGAGAAGCTCAAAAGAAGACGTTAATAGTCAGGTAAATAGTGTCAATAGAAAAATATATCAAATTTCAATCGGCCTAGAGCTCGCGGTAGGTCTTGATAGTATAAGTAATGATTGGCTTAGGAAAAACTGGAGCAAAAAGGAAGACCTTTGGTTTCATATTGATGGAGATAAGAGTTCACACGTCTTTTTAAAGAATAATACACAAGCAAGATTAGATCCTAAGTTGCTGGAATTAATAGGTAGTGTGTTAGCTTTCCATAGTAATTTTGAGGGACAGCAAGTACCAATGGTATATACTCAGGTAAAAAACTTGAAATCTGTGAAAGGTGCAGCAGGGAAGGTTATTTTTAAAAAAGAGAAAAGAATTGATGTCTATGTAGACCCAACATGGAAGGAAAGAATTTCAATCATTTCGTGAAGTTAGAATAAAATGTAAAATAGAATAAGTTTTTAAGACTCAAATCTGAGGTAGTAATGAGAGTTATAAGTTTATTTGTTTTAATAATTATGTCGCTTAATGTTTCCGCATTAAATATCCCTGAGGTTAATGAATTTGATATTCGTTATTATCACCCAGAAAGCTATGGTCTAAAAGATTTAGTTTTTGAAGTAAGAGTATCAAATCTTGTTGATACGCTAAACAAGAGACAAAGTTTTGGAAAAATAGAAGATTTATACTTTAAAGTTTACTGGATGTTTCCTGGCCAATATCAAATACAAGTTAATGGATTTCCAAAAGGCTTTGATGAAGTCAAATATCAATTAAAACAGATGATTAAAAATAGATTAGATTTTGTTGTCCCTCTAAAGCTTGCTCCTAGAGTACGTAGCTATGAGTTAAAGTATTTCAAAACAAGTAGTGGCAAAGGCGTAAAGGGAACAGATAGAACGGGCTCAAGGCCAGTGTCTGAAATTCAATTAAAATTTAAGCCAAATGGTATGCTTGAAGAATTTAAAACATTTAGTCCAACAGGTGTGAATACATCAACATTCGAACTGGGAGTTAAGGGTTGGAGTAATAATAAATGGGTTGTAGATAAAATGACAGTTAAGCTAATTCAAGGTGTACAACTTACGACCATTGAAAATGAATTCGATTACAAGTCATACTCAGGATTTGGATTCCCTTCAAAAGTAGATATTTCTACGTCTCAAGAAATTGTAACAAACAATGATGGAAAACCAAATAAGAGAACAGTTCATTCAACGTTAGAGTTTGCAAAGTACGAGGTAAATACAGGGAAAGCTGTTCGATTTATGACAAAGGGAATTAAAAAATAAATGAATATTTTTAATAAATCTATCATTCTAATACTTCTAATTTTATTAGGATCTTGTTTCAAGCAAGATGCGCCCGAAGTATTTTCAGATCAGACTAGGACTAGGCGAGACTTTGAACAACTTAAGGCATGCTCTAGTATAACTTTTTATGAAGGGTTTCTGTATCGAAATAACTTGATAGATTTATTTGTATGCACAAGCTGGGATAAGAAATTTGTAAAAATGTTTAAGGCCTTAGTGGATACTCCTGAGGCATCTTGGAACGACTTAGTTTCCCCAATTGACTCAGTTTTTTTTGGAGATAGAGAAAGACGTGATCGATTTATAAAATATTATCAAGATCTTGATAAAGATGGAGCTTTAGATGATCTTGGAAGAGTTATAACAGCTCTGACAGATACGAACTTCTATGATGGTATTAATGCTTTATTTGAATGCGCAGAGAACAATGAGAGCGCTAGCTGTGATAATCGATTAGGTAGTATTGATAAATCAGATATTAAGAATCTGTTACTGGTGTTTGATAGAAGTCCGAATCTATTATTAGAAATTGGAAATGTTATAGATGAATTTAACAATAGCCTAGGTAGTGATTCTGAAAAACTCAGAAGAGAAATCGTTAAGTTTAATAGTACTAACTTTTTTAATAAATTAAGAATAATGATAGTTTCAAAATTAGCTGAGAAATATATAAAGGGACTCTCATCAGGAGACTTAAGACTATTGCGTGGAGCCTTTCTAGCGAAAGAGCCTGTCTCAAATAATAATTGGATAAATCAGTGGGTAAAAAGAAAGGATGTTACAACTAGCTATGTTAATAAGCTTGTTAGTATCCCTGTAAAAGAACAGCCTCAATTAGTAAGAGATTTTAAAGTATTGAATATTTTATATTCTAATGAAGTTACTTGTTCAGATGAGAGTCTTAAATTATCAATTGATCTGAAGTCATTAGTTTCGAATACGATAGAGCATCTAAAAGAAGATGATATTGTGAAATTCTTTGATTCTTTAATATTAGCATCTGAATCAGTCATATATGCAAGACCAATTTGTCCAGACCTTACAGATGCTAAACGTGTTGTGAGCTATTATGAATATACACAGAAGCGAAATGTAAACCATACGATAGATCTTTCAAATGTACTTAAGTATTCAGTTGATATATTGGCTAAAATGCCAACGATAGATATCGTTAAATTTACACTTGAACTTGTGGATTACGATCAAGATTATCTTGTTTCACTTCTTGCTGGAGATTTATTTAATGTTTCAAATGAGATTAATAGGACAGTTGTAGAAAATAGTGATGACTTTTACGCTACAGGGCTTTCAATTATAAAGCGCTCAAATGAGGATATATTTTATTCTGTCGCATTCATTTTGAATGACCTTTTTGCTACACCTAGCTCTAAAGACCTGACATCCTGGGCAAAATCTTGGCTGTTTTGGAATGAAGAAGAGCAAAACTTCTTATTTAACTTCATTGATGTACATTTAGATTCTAATACTAATTATGTAAGATTGTTTGCGTTCTATTCTCAGTTTTTAAAAGAATTATCTACTGATTGGGTAAGGATAGGTGAGTATTATAATAAGGATGAGGAAAGTCGTGAGAGAACATTTCAATCATTGAAGAAAATAGTCTCAAACTTTTCAGGAGAGGAAATTTTAACAGACTATAAAAAGTTCTTTTCAGGCGACCATATTCTAGAACTATTAAAAGTTTTAACATCAAACGGAAGTAGTGCTAACTATCAAATTAGTAAGCTTTCTGTAAAAAACTTAGATGAAAGAATAAATTACAAAGCTCCAGTGATTGAACTAGTAACTACTTCTGAAAGAGATAATGCAGCGATAGTTGAATGTGCAAAGCATTTATCAGAAAAAAAATCAATTTATGAATTGTCGATGAGTTACCCAGAGGATTGTAAAGAGCTTAACAATACTTATTTTCTAGATAATCTATCAGGAGGACTCTCAAAGACCCTCGTAGAACTCAAAGAGGTGTATCCAGGTAATACATTCGAGCATCTTTTTGAACCGGGAGGAATACTCTCTCCTGAGATGACTATGTGGGGGATTGGCTCTGCTATTTCTATAGATAAAGAATTATCAAATAGTGGGAGAAGTATTGAATTTCTTTTCCATACAGTTGAGGAGTTCTTATTCGACATTGGGCAAGAAGGCAACAGAGGTGTCTCTATCATTAAGGCTGCTCTAGAAATTAGCTTAAATTGGTTGGGAAATGATTCTGAGATGGATTTGAGAAATGGGGCGATTTCTGAGTTAGTTCATCATAAGGATAGAGTCGATGAGATTTTTCAAATACTACCAGAGTATATAAATGAATTTGAGGAATGGAATGCAAACTACGTAGAGAAAAAATATGTTGAAGATAGCAAGTACTCATGTCGTAACTACATTAATATTCATGTTGGTGGTAGTGTTTGTCCTTCCGAAGAGCTTGCTAAAGAAAATATCAATTCAATTGTAAAGCAGATGGTGACTCGCTATGAGGATTCAGAAGGAATACCAATTGAATATATTCTTAAAGCTGCATTACCTAACGGGGGATTACAGATACCTCTAGATCATGATGAGTCAAAGAATAAAAGGTTAACATTATATGAGTCATTTAATTACCTCTATGATCTTTCAGACAAGTCCCTCAAGGTAAATAGAGAAAAAGTAAAATATAGGGATTCGCTTGATGGCGATAAGCTTTATTATACAATGACAACTTCAGAAAGAATTGATCATGTTATTAGAAATGTTTCTTTTAGAGATAATTATCTTGGCGTTCAGTATTTGAATGCTGTTGTAAAGGGAGATGACTACACAGATGTTGTTAAAGAAAAACAACGATTGATGGGAGTATGTTTGAATACTCCTGGAATTAGATGTGGAAAATCTATGACTAAAGATGAAAGAAGAAAAGGAAAGAACGCATACTGGGCCTACGATGGTTTAGTTGATGTAAATAATGGAAATGATCTAGAGCCTAGAATGAAGTATGGAGAACTGATGCAAGCTTTCATGTATAGTTTTGTTGCATCATCCGCTCTTGAGGCTCAAGAGGTTAAGTTGTTTCCATTGGATGATCACTTATTGAAAAAGCACAATGGAAAGGCTCTAGGCTATATATCAGAAATGGCCGGATTCAGTAATTTAGGTCGTGTTGTTCATGATAGAGTAGGTCGTACTAGAGAAGAGTTTTTAAATTTTGTAAATTCTGCTGAGTTTAAAAGAGTTAACGATATGCTGCTTTCAAGAGTTTCTGAGAGAGAAATTATTGATGTTTTTGAGCAATTACTTAATACAATCAGCTCTGATGATCAAGACGCTGTAAGAGATATTGTAGAGTGGATAAATGAATTAGATTATTCTGAAGTTAGAAAAATCGAAGAAATTGTCGCTAAGTCAATTTATATATCAACGTATCTAGGAAGTGAAGAGCAGGTATACGGAACAGGTGATAGCGAAAACTTTAAGAATAGTACTTCTTTTGAATTTATATATATTTTAAATCAAATAATGAATGAGTATAAGTTACTAAAGAATAGCTTTGATGCAGAAGACTTTAAACTCAAAAATACTTTATCACCAACTTTGAACTTTGTTAGCTTTCTATATGAAAAGCTTAGCAATGTAGAGAAGAGTAAGAAGTATTGGTTTATACTCAATAGCACGTATTCAGCAGTTAGAGAGTTAATGTTTATTAGAGGTGGTGTTACTTCATTTGTGGAGAATATTATAAAGAAGAGTAGATCATCATCTGTATATAAAATTGTATCTAATATTTATAAATATTTAATTCAAGTTGAGAAAAAGGGAACGAAGGAATTAAGAGAAGTTCTAGCAACTTCATATAAATCAAGCGTTGGTATGGATTCTCTTTGGAATTATGTCGAGAATACTTCAATAAGAAGTCTGTGCTCTCTTGAGAATGAGTCATGTGTTGCTAATGATAATTATGATGATCTAAGAAGATTAAGTTATGTCTTAAGTAGAAAAGATAATCTTGAAGACACACTTGATTGGTTACTTGTAAAAAATAAAGAAGAAATTTTAAATACAGTGAATGACTTTTTTCCATATTTGAAAATTGTTAAATAGAGGTTGTTTTGAGAGAAGTTAAATTAACTAAAGCTGCTGAAAGGCAGCTTTCAAAGTATTGTGTATCATTTTATGAAAAAGATATAGAAACAAGTGTAAAGTCATTTGTTCCTGGTGAGTGGGTGACTGTTTCAACTCAATCTTTAAATTATATCGGCTTTATTAATCCAAACGTGAATGCAGGACCTGTTCTTAGAGTTATTAAGGAGTTTGATGGTACCAAAGGTATTGAAAGTATTATATCAAATCTTTTAAAAGATGCTTGGAAGAGAAGAGTAAGGTTTGAGCGATATGAGAATTATAGATTATGTTACGGTGAAGCTGATCTTCTTCCTGGTCTTATAATTGATGTGTTCGAGAACTATGTTTTAATCCAAATAAATACTGCTGGAGTAGACACTCATCGTGTGTTTATTAAAAAAGAAATTGAAAATATATTTAAAGATAAGGAAGTTGTTCTCTTCGATAATGAAAACTATAGAAAGAATGAAGTTCTCCCAACCTTCGAAAATGTAAATGTTGGTAATGTTGAAATAAATGAGAGTGGTTTCAAGTATATTATTGAAGGTGAAACGATACAGAAGATTGGTTACTATTTTGATCATAGAGAGAATAGACTTAAGTTAGAGAGGTTTTTGAAAGAATTACCTGAGCTAAATAGTGGTGTTGATTTATTTTCTTATGTAGGTAGCTGGGGTCTTCATATGCTTCGAGGTGGAGTAAAGAACGTAGAATTCGTAGATCAAGCTAATATGGAAGATAATATTGCAAAAAGCTTATCTCTTAACAAGTTTGATGGAAGAGGATCATTTATTCGCAAAGATGTTTTTTCTTTTTTAGAGCAATGTCTTCAAAAAAATAAAAAATTTGATATTATTGTTAGTGATCCTCCTGCATTTAGTAAAAGTGAAAAAAATATTAAGAAGGCACTTGGTGGATATGAAAAATTACACTTTAAGTCTATGAGTATTCTAAATAATGAAGGATATTATGTAGCAGCAAGTTGTACACATGGTGTATCTATTGAAGACTTAGACTTAACAGTTCTAAAGGCCTCTAAGAGGCTAGGGAAAAGGGTTCAGTTATTAGACATAGGTGTACAGGGATGGGATCACCCTTTTGAAAGTTTAGGAAGTAAAGCATTCTATATTAAATATTTATTATATCAGGTTTATAAATAAGGACGATTATGAGCGCGATTAGAGAAAAGTCAATTCAAGCTTTATCAGAGGCTAAGAAAGTAATTTACGGTCAGGAGAAAATGTTAGATGCAATTCTAGCAGCTCTTGTTTGTGAGGGGCATCTTTTGATTGAAGGGATGCCTGGTCTTGGTAAGACAATGAGTGTTTCGACCATGAGTAAACTTTGTGATTTAGCATATAAGAGAATACAGTTCACTCCTGACTTGCTCCCATCGGATTTAGTTGGAACGATGATTTACTCACAACAAAAAGAAGAGTTTTCAACAAAGTTTGGGCCAATATTTACACAGCTTTTATTAGCAGATGAGATAAATAGATCTCCAGCGAAAGTACAAGCTGCCTTACTTGAGGCGATGGCCGAAAAGCAAGTTACAATTGGAGATAATACCCACAAGTTATCAAGTCCATTCGTCGTATTAGCTACACAAAACCCTATTGACCAAGAGGGGACTTATCAACTCCCTGAGGCGCAGTTAGATAGGTTTATGATGAAAATTGATGTTGATTACCCTGACTTCGATGCTGAAAAGAATATTCTTGGGCAAAAAGGAAATTTTTTAGATGATATTAAGTCTGTGTTAACAACAGAAGACATTCTTTCAATGAAAGAAGAAGTTGAGTCAATCTATATTGATGAAAAAATAAAAGACCTTATTGTTAAGATTGTTCATGCAACTAGACCTGGTAACGTTCACTTTGATAAAGAATTTGATGGCGCTATACTTGCTGGTGGTTCCCCTAGAGCATGTATCTGGCTATATAAAATCAGTAAATTTATAGCATATATGGATAATAAAGATTTTGTAACTCCAAATCATATAATGGAAATTGTATCAGGAGTACTTGGACATAGATTGATACTAACGTATGAAGCTTCAATTGATAATTTGAAGGGTGCTGATATAGCAAAGAGAATTGCTGAAAAGTTAATATAATGAATCTAAAGAATGTTAGAGAAATTGTTGGCGGTATAAAAGGGTCTCTCTTTAAAAACTCTAATGGGTACTCTATTGGAATGTTGAAGTCTCACTTTAAAGGTAGTGGTCTTCAGTTTAAAGAGCATATGGTGTATTCGCACGGTGACGATGTGCGATTTATTGATTGGAATTTAACAGCAAAAACTCAAAGTACTTTCGTAAAAACTTTTGAAGAAGAAAGAAACGTAGAGATTGTTGTTGTATTAGACTTATCTGCATCGATGTTTCTAGGCTACAAGGGAGTCTCTAAGCTACAAGCATCTTTGGAAATATGTTGCCTTCTTTTTTTACTTGCAAGTGAAACGAAAGATCATGTTCAAGTTATAATTTTAGGTGAGTCGGTTGTTTCTCTTCCAAAGGCAACTGGAGAAAAGGGAATAGCTATGCTTGTTGCAAAGCTAGAAGAGTTAAATGTACTAAAGAAGAATGGAAAAATAAACTCTGAATACCCTTATGAGTTATCTGATGAGCAAGTAGATAAAGAGAGAGCTCTAAAGTATCTTCGTAGAAATAAAGAAGTTGTTATTTTATCTGACTTTATTAATTTTCTTAGTGCTGAAGAGTTAAAGAAAATCGCTTATAAAAAACATGTTCATTGCTTCAGAATAATAGGCCCATTAGATGAAGCTGTTAAGCATTCATATAGTGTTTATACTAAGGATTATACGGGAACTGGTGTTCTTGGTCAGGTTCATCGTACTAAGGTTGAAGAGTTTGAGGATGTACTTGGAAAAAGGGTTAAAAAAATAAATGTTAAAGATAGATATTTGGAAGAGTTTATTAAGGAGATGATGTGAAGTCATTACTTATATTAATAATTACAATATTTTCAATATCAAATATTCACTCTTATGAAGTTTCTGGAACTTTAAATAATATTGATACAAATGTGTCTATATTAGAAGGAGAGAGTTTTCTTGCAAGAATTAATATATGGCCAATGACTGATGAGAGTTTAGAAGAGATTAAAAGAAGTCTTCAAGGGAAAATGTTTTTAGATTACTTTTATGTTGCAGAAGTTCAAAATATTAAATTTTCAGAGAATAACTCTGATGTCGTTGTCGCTCATGTGAAGGCCGTTCTAACTAAAGCATATAAAGGAAAAAGTGTTTTTATATGGACATATAAAAGCTTAACAATCCCATTTGAAGTAAAAAATATCAATCCAATAGAAAATAAGCTTGAAAAAGACTTTATCATCCTTAATCAAAAAGATGGGCTGATAGCTGGCCCAATTGAATTCTTATCATATGCTGTTGGTATTATTCTTATCCTACTTTCTTTTTGGAGTGGTCGAAAGATATTACGTAAAAGAAATGAGAAGTTAGAAAGAAAAAAAGTCTATGAAAGGTGGAAAGACCTTTTTATGAACACTAATGATAGAGAAGGTGTCGAAGCAATATATCAGAAAAGAAATGAATGGCTTAAATTAGTAGGGGGAGAAACACCTCCTATAATAAGATTCTTTGAGGAGCTTGATAGTGTCCAATACAAGAGAGAATGGACTGATATTGAAGAACATAAAGTTCTTGAGGCCTACGATGATATAAGAGGTATTTTTGAAAGATCTTGAATTTACAGCATTATATAATTCTTCATGGGGTATATTAGGGCTTATAATTTGGACTTGCTCTTTTTATTATTATTTTAAAAAACCTGAGTTATTATTACCCTCTGGAATGATAAAGCAATCTAGTGGATTGAAACGTACTGCAGTATGGCTCATTGGAGCTGTAGGTTGGGCTTTACTATCTTATTCCTTAACTCAACCTCGAGTTCCTCTAGGCTTAGCAAAGAATAAGATTGAAGTGAATGATATATTTTTTGTTGTAGATGTTTCTAGGTCAATGTTGGCAGATGATTTTAAGCCGAATCGTTTAGAAGTTGCGAAAGATAAAATTGCAGAATTTGTAGCGTTGCGCCCTACAGATAGAATTGGACTGATAATGTTTTCCGAGAGGGCATTTACACTCTTACCATTAAGTACTGATCTAAATTTAATCAAACAGATGGTTGGAGAGATTGATGTTGGTGGAATGTTAGGGAGTGGTACTAATATTGGTGATGCTCTAGGACTTGCTGTGGCCCGAGGAGCTCAATCTTTAGCCAAGAGTAAAGTGATTATCTTGATGACTGACGGAGTGAGTAATGTCGGTTTTTTAACTCCTATTCAAGCCGCTGAAGAAGCGCAGAAGCAGGGAATTAAAGTTTATACTATTGGTATAGGTGGTCGAGGAGATGCAAAAATTCCATATGGTAAAAATATTTTTGGTCGACAACGTTATCAAAACATCCCAGGTGGATCTATTGACTTCAAAACATTACAGCAGATTGCAGATAAAACGAACGGTAAGACTTTCGAGGCGCAAGATGAAAAAGCTTTAAAGGATGTTTTAACCGAAATTGAAAAATTAGAGAAGTCTGAGATCAATTCAAGTGCAAGAGTTATTTATAAAGAGCTCTACCTAAGGTTTTTAATTTTAGGGGTTTCTTTGATTTTAATTGCTTCACTTTCTAGAAAGTATGTATTGAGAGAGGGGGGAGTATGAGTTTTGAGTATCATGAGTATTTAGTTATTCTAGCTCCTTTACTAGTTTTGTATTTCCTTCTATTTAGAAAAAATGATAAAAAGTTCTTCCAATGGGTAGAAGACCACTGGTTCCTAAAAAGAACTACCTCTAATAAAATAAGTCGATTATTATTCTTTATATTTATTGTCCTCCTAGTCCTTTCAACATTAGACTTGAGAGGTCCAGAAGAGAAGATAGAGACGTCTATCCCTGATCAGAAAACAGTTATATTGATTGATAAATCAGCCAGCATGCTAGTCGAAGATGTAAGACCTAATAGATTTAAAAAAGCAGTAATGATGGCCAGACACTTTGTTAAAAAGGCGGCAGGTCATCAGATTTCGATTATTGTTTTTTCTGATACCCATAAGCGAGTAGTGCCATTTACAGATGATATAGACTTACTTGACTCTATATTAGGAGGACTTTTAGGGCTTGATATAAATGTTGGAGGATCACAACTCTCATTAGCGATGACTGAGGCTACAAGCTACTTTAGTCTTGGGGATGAATACAACGGTGGAAACTTGTTAGTTTTCACGGATGGAGAGGAACATGATACTCTTGAAAATTTTGAACTCAATGAAGATGTAAATCTTGCAATCGTAGGGGTTGGAACTTTAAATGGTGGTCCTATCCCTCTTCGTCGAACAGGTGGTAGCTTTCAAGGATATAAAAAGTTTAATGGTAAAGAAATCAACTCTAGATTAAATGAGAAAAATATTAAAGACTTCGTAAATAGAACAAAGAACTCTAAGTATTGGATCTCATTATCTTACAGTCTTCCGACAGATGAAATACTCGATTTTTTCAGGTTAAAATTCCAGTCTAAGCTAAGTAAAGGGCAGACAAGGGTAAGACCCGTTCTTGTAAAGTATCTAATTATACCTGCTGTCCTTGTCTACTTCATTTCATTCTTGTTTTCACTAAGAAGATCTTATGTTGCTTTAGGCTTATTACTCATGTTCTTTAATTACTCTAGTCAGGTAGCTGCACAAGATGAAGAGTCTGAGCCATCTCCACAGGATATTCAAGCAGCATTGCTTTTAAACAAAATGAAAGATGGAAGTATGGATAAGACTTCCAAATTGAAAATTGCTGAACAATTGTTAAAGCTAAATAAGACGAAGGAATCAAGTACAATCTATCAAGAGACTATTAAAAGTATAAATGACTATCCAAATGAAACACTATTAAATATGGGAACAAGTCTTTTGAAATCGGGACAAATTCCAGAGGCTCTAGAATTATTTGAGAAAATGAGAATGGAGAATAGACTATCAGAGAAGGATAAGAAGATTGTAGAAAATAATACTCTAAAGGCGATTCTGAATAAGAATCAACAAAATAAGAAAAATAAAAAAAATGAAGAAAAAGAGAAAAAGAAAGAAGGCAAAGACGATAAGAAAGATGATAAAAATAAGAATGAAGATAATGAAAATAACGAAGATAAAGAAAATAAGAAAAAAAATAAGAAAAGTAAAGACGGTCAAGAGGGTAAGGATAATAAAGAAAAAAATAAAAAACCTTCTGATGGTAATGAAGAAGATGACAAAGAGAAAGATAAGAATAAAGACAAAAATGATAAAGGTGATGAGAAAAAAGAGAATAAGAAAAATAATAAGTCAGTGAAAGATAAAGAGGATGAGATAAAAAAGAAAAGGAAGATGGTTAAGATTCCTGCAACTCTAAAACAACTGATGAATGATGATAGAGGCCTTCAAAAGAGATTTTTAAAGACAACAGTCGGAAAAGATAAAAGAAGTGAAAAAAGAGATTGGTAATGATGAAAAAAATAATTAGTGTTCTTTTACTGTTAATATCGTTTACATGCTTTTCTTCTGAAAAAGTTTCGGTGACTATTCAGCCAAATAGTCCAGTTGTGAATGAGCCATTTGATTTAATTTTTAAAATAAAGCTTTCGGGAGATGAGGAGCCATATATTTCATTTGATCCAGGAGGAGCTTCTGTTACAGGAAGAAGTAATAGAGGTGTATCTCTAAAAACAACAATTATAAATGGAAAATATACTACGACTAAAGAAGTCACATATGTCTATAGCCTGCTGGCCACAAGAATGGGCTCTTTATATATTAGAAATATAAAAGTGGATTTTGGATCAGGGGTGAATGAGAAATTAAAAGACCTTAGACTTAATGTTCTAAGAGAGCCTAAGAAGCCAAAAGATATATTTGTTATGGCAATACCTTCTAAGAGTAAAGTTTATGTGGGGGAAGGTTTTGACGTAAATTATTACCTGTATCAACGTGTAAATGTTCTGGGAAGCGAGTTAGAGAAATATCCAAAGTTGGGTGATTTTCTTAAAAGGTTCCACCTTGTTAATGAGACAATTGAGACTGTTAAATATAAAGGAGAACTTTATAGAAGGTCTCTTAAGTACTCAGCAAGACTTTTTGCTCAGAAAGCCGGTGTTGCTAAACTTGATCCTTTGAAGATGAAGGTTCAATACTCCGCTGGATCTAGGAGAAGCAATTTTGGCTTTGGTATCCAATTGGGACAAGTTAGGACGAGAAGTTTTCAAAGTGAACGCCTCGAAGTTGAAGTAATGCCTCTTCCTGTAGAAAATGTACCACCTTATTTTAGTGGTCTTGTTGGTGAACACGAGTTTTCTTTGAAAATTCCTAGAACTAAGTATGTCGTTAATGAAGCAATAGAAGCGAAATTAGAAGTGAAAGGAGTGGGGGCACTTGAGGCCTTCGAAGCACCTAAGATATTAAAGCATAAAGACTTAGAAGAGTTTGACTCTAAAGGTGAGATTCAACCTATCAACAAACAAATCCAAAAAAAGACTTTTGAATATACTTACTTAGCAAGATCAGCTTTTGATATAGAGGAACATATTGAGAAAGTTGCATATTTTGACCCAGACAAAAAGCAATATATCACAAAAGAAATTCTAGTTCCTAAGGTTTCTATCTCAGGTGGAGCAGTTAAAAGTAGTAGTTATACAAATACTCCAAAATCTCCGGTTTCTAAAAATGATACTATAGAGCCGAAATCTATTGGTTTGGGTATAGTGGGAATAAATCTTGGTAAAATAAAGAGCTCAAATTTAATTATAAATGTATTGAATATTGTTCTTTTTCTTCTTTTTTTACTACTTAGTTTAAAAACTTTTTCTGTGAAAAAAACGACTTCAGAGAAATCTGTTATTGCAAAAGGAATTATTAAATCAATATACAAAGGAGACCAATCGTTTTCTTCTTTGTATAGTGTACTTAACTTGATATCTGATGATATAAATATGAATATTACTGAAAAAATTAAAGCAAGTAATATGTCTGAAAATTCAAAGAAATATTTTTTATCTCTTGTGGATAGTTTAGAGAGAGGGACGTTTTCAACTGAAAAATCCCAAAAGATGAAAGTGAATAAGAAACATTTTAGGGAACTTCAACAAGTAATAAAATAATGAAAAGAATAGAAAGTCTTAAAGAAATTAAATCAGGTAAGTTTGCCATTACGATTGGTAATTTTGACGGTGTTCATATTGGTCATAGATCTATTATTGAGGATATTCAAAAAAAATGTAAGAAGGATGGATTACATTTTGTCCTCGTCTCATTTAAGCCTCATCCTTTGAGAATACTCTGTCCAAAAGAGAACTTTTTATTAAACACATATGAAGAAAAAGAAAAGCTTCTTGCTTCTTTAGGAATAGATTACTTTTTAGAAATTCCTTTTGACAGGGACCTGAGTACATTAGATCCAAGCAGCTTTTTAGATAAGTACATTTTGAATAATAAAAATATTTCTTCGATCTATATGGGGCATGATTTTGCTTTCGGCGCTAACAAATCTGGAAATTTTTTATTTGCTAAAGATTATTGTAAGGGAATACTAGTTGAGAAATTGAAAGAGTTTAATCCTAAGGATGAGCATATCTCTTCTTCAGTTATTAGAAAACTAGTAGATGCTGGAGATATAGATAAAACAAATAGTTTACTCGGTCGTAGCTTTTTTTTAATGGGGACAATTGTTAAAGGAGCTGGTCGAGGTAAACAGATTGGCTTTCCAACTGCAAATATTTCATATAGTTCGGATAGAATTACTCCCAAGGTAGGAGTATATATCACAACAGTAGAGATTAGAGAGATGACTTACTTCTCTATAACTAATATTGGCTTTAATCCAACATTCTCTTCAGATAATCAAAAAACGGTTGAGACTTATATCTTTGACTTTGATGATGATATCTATGGTGAAGAGCTAAAAGTGTCTTTTCTTCATAGAATTCGTGATGAAAGAAAATTTAACAGTGTAAATGAGCTAGTTGATCAGATTAAGTTGGATGTAGATTTTGCTAAGGCCTACTTTAGAGAGAAGTCATGCTAAGGCTTGCCCTAGTTGGAAAAAATATATCACACAGTAAATCTCAAGAAATGTATGAGGGCCTATTAGGTGAAAAAGTTGATTATCGGTTACTCGATTATTCATGTGAAGAAGACATTATCCCTTTAAATGATATTTTCTTAGAGGTTCAAGGGTTAAGTATTACCTCTCCCTATAAGAAACACTTCTTAAATAGTGTGAAAATGAGCCCTGAAATTGAAAGACTAGGTGCCATTAATTGTATTTATAAAAAAGATAAGAGTTTCTACGCGACGAATACCGATTATTTAGCAGTAAAGAAGATCCTTTCTGATAAATATAATTCTAAAGATATCGTTCTCTTAGGAAGTGGTGTTATGGCATCAATAACAAAGAATGTACTTTCTGAATTAAAGTTACCATTTACCCAGTACTCTCGCAGCACTCATGGAGACTTAAACCAAGTAAACTTGTCGGGAAGTAATAAGCTAATTATCAACTCCTGTAGTCGATCCTTTGTTTTCAAAAATAAATTGGATCCAGACTCTATTTTTTGGGATTACAACTATTCATATGATCCACATATTGAATACTTTTGTAATCTTGATATCGAATACGTTGATGGACTAGAAATGCTCCGTCTTCAGGCTAAATATGCATTGAAATTTTGGGAAATACTTGAGTAAAAAGCCGTGGCAATTCTAACCTATTAAAATTCTTTAAATAGTTTTTTTATATTTCCGATAAGATATATATAAGTACTTTTAAATACGGTGTTTTATGTTCAGGAAAGAGTTTGCAGATGTAATTGGCAAGACAGGGATGATTCCGATTAAGGATTTGCGCCCTTTATTGTTAGATAAAGATCCTGCAGTAGTATCTGAACTTGGGTTACTAACTCTATCATTCTTTGATGACATTAAATTCGCAAAGCAACTTGCAGAAAACTACAACCTAACATTTATCGATTTATCAAAAGCAAAGATTCCAGATAAGACTATAAAGTTAATTCGTAAGACAGATGTATTAAAATATAGAGTATTGCCGATTCAAAAAACAGCTAAGGCCGTTAGTCTCGCAATTTTTGATCCATCAATTGTAAGTCTAAAGACAGAGTTACAAACGCTTTTCCAACATCCAGTAGAATTTATATTAACTAATATCAGTTCTTGGTCGAAGATTTTTGATCGTGTTACTGAGTCTATTGACGAATTATTAGAAACCATTAAAGAAATAAAATCTTCTGATACAAAAAAAGAAGAGTCTATTAATGAAGAAGATATCGGTGAAGATGTTATTAGATTCGTTAATAGAATTCTAGCGGATGCATATGTGAGAAAGGCTTCAGATATACATATTGAGCCATATGAAAATAATTTCAGAGTTAGGTTTAGAGTTGATGGTACTCTTATGGAGGTGGCAAAACCTCCTAAGACATTAATGGCACCGATGACATCTAGAATGAAAATTATGGCACAGATGGATATCTCTGAAAAAAGAAAGCCGCAGGATGGAAGAATAAAACTTTCTGTTGGCGGAAAACCAATTGATTACAGAGTTTCTAGCTTACCAACTTTATTTGGTGAAAAAATAGTTTTACGACTTCTAGACCAATCAAATCTTCAGCTTGATATGACGAAGCTTGGCTTTGAAGAGCAACAGTTAAAAGTTTTTAAAGAAGGGATTCATCAGCCTTATGGAATGTGTTTGGTGACAGGACCAACAGGTTCTGGGAAGACAACCACTCTTTATTCAGCACTGGCAGAGTTAAATATTGTAGGAAATAATATTTCTACAGCAGAGGATCCTGTCGAATTTAACTTAGAAGGAATAAACCAGGTCAACGTTAGAAAAGAGGTGGGCTTAACGTTTCCCTTTGCTCTAAAGGCTTTTCTTAGACAAGATCCAGATATTATAATGGTGGGAGAGATTCGAGACTTAGAGGTAGGAGAAATTGCTGTTGAAGCTGCACTTACTGGTCACATGGTTTTGTCTACACTTCATACAAACGATGCACCATCGACAATTACTCGACTGCTAAATATGGGGATAGAACCATTTCTTGTTACTGGTGCTGTAAATGTTATTGTTGCTCAAAGGCTATGTCGTAGAATTTGTACTTCATGTCGAGAAGTAGATACTAAAGTTACAAAAGAAGAAGTTATAGCTTGTGGTATTGCTCCAAGCTCAGCTGAAAAAATTAAAATATATAAAGGTAAGGGTTGTGATATTTGTAACGGAACAGGTTACAAGGGTAGAGTTGCAATTTATGAGGTGATGGATTTATCACCGAAAGTTAAAGAATTAATTTTAAAACATGCTTCTTCTGATGAAATTAAGAAACAAGCAATTAAAGACGGAATGAAAACACTAAGAATGTGCGCTCTGACTAAAGTCGCTAAGGGTGAAACAACACTTGAAGAGGCAATAAATAACTCTAGTGCCGATAAGTTTTGATGGAGTAATAAATGTGTAGTGATGAAACAAAACCAGATAAAACCTTTACTAAGACTAAAAAGGCTGGGGCTGAAGGAGTAAAAATCCAACAGCTATTTAAGTTAATGGTTGAAAGTGGTGGATCTGACTTACATTTAACTGTTGGTACTCCTCCTGGACTTAGGGTCAATGGAGAGATAGTCAGAGTTAAAATTCCTGCTTTAACAGCAGTAGATACTAAGAGATTAATATATCAAATATTAACTGAAGAACAAAAGAATGAGCTCGAGAAAAATTTAGAGCTAGACTTTTCTTTTGGAATTAAAGGCCTTGCTCGATTTAGATCAAATGTTTTTTATTCAAAGGGTGGTGTTGCCGCAGTATTTAGACAAATTCCTAGTATTATTCCTGACTTTAAGGCACTAAGGCTTCCTAATGTTCTTCTTGAAATGACAGATGTAACAAATGGGTTGATCTTAGTAACAGGTCCCACAGGTTCTGGTAAGTCAACAACACTAGCTGCTCTAATTGATAGGCTAAATGAAAATGAGTCTGGCCATATTATTACTTTAGAAGACCCTGTCGAATTTGTTCATCCTCATAAGAGTTGTATTGTAAATCAAAGAGAAATAGGAACAGACTCTCTTAGCTTTAAGAGTGCAATGAAATCACTACTTAGACAAGATCCAGATATTGTTCTTGTCGGTGAGATGAGAGATGTTGAAACTATTGAAGCTGCTCTTACTATTGCAGAAACTGGGCATTTAGTTTTTGGAACACTACACACTAACAGTTGTGTTCAAACAATTAATAGAATTATAAATGTTTTTCCTGCCGATCATCAGGATCAGGTAAGAACACTTTTAAGTTTTGTTCTCCAGGGAGTTGTTTCTCAGCAGTTACTACCAAAGTCATTTGAGCCGGGACGATGTTTAGGTATGGAAGTTTTAGTACCTACTCCCGCAATTCGTAACTTAATTAGAGAAGATAAGATACATCAAATATATTCTCAGATGCAGATTGGACAGGATAAGTCTGGAATGATGACAATGAATCAGACAATCAAAAAGCATGTAGATGCAGGATTAATCGATACGGAAACAGCTATGAGTTATTCTACAAATCCAGAAGAATTAGCAAAACAATTGGGAGTTAAGGGTAGGTAATGGCCAATTGGAAATATGAAGGTTTAAACAGTGATGGTAAACGTGTTTCTGGAAGTGTCTCTGCTACTTCCGAGAAAGAAGTGCGTAAAATTCTTCGTAACGAAAAGATTCGAGCTCGTAAAATTATACCTCCTTCAATACTTGAGTTTGACTTGGGTGATTGGATGGTTGAAAAAGGCTTTGCCGCACCATTTGGGGCAAAAGAGCTCGCTAATTTTACGAAGCAGCTATCAATTATGATAAATGCTGGAGTTCCAATTCTTCAAGCATTAGAGATTATATTTAAATCAGAAAAGCAGCCTACTCTTAAGAAGTCAGTCAAGAACATTGCAAGAGATGTTGGTGAAGGACAAACTATTGCTGAAGCGATGGAAAAGCAAAAAGGGTTTAATAAGCTCTACTGTAGTCTTGTAAAAGCAGGTGAAGCTGGAGGGATATTAGATACTATTCTTAACAAGCTATCTGTACACCTCGAAAAACAAGAAAGGACAAAGGCCCAGGTAAAATCTGCAATGATGTATCCATTTATTGTGACTTTAGTTGGTGCCGGAGTTATTTGGGGGATGATGGTATTTGTTGTTCCTCAATTTGTAGGGATGCTAGAGGATACAGGTCAAGAGCCTCCATGGATTACTCAGATGGTAATAGACGTTTCTGATTTTCTTGGAATGCATTCTATGAAAATGATTGGGGGTCTTTTTGTTTTAGGGGTATTGCTTAATAGCTTTATTAAAACACCATCTGGAAAAATTATCTTTGATAAATTCACAATGAAGATGCCAATTTTTGGATTGATTATAATAAAAGGAAATTTAAGTACTTTCTCAAGAACACTTGCGACTATGCTTGGTGCAGGAGTCTCTTTAATTGATTCTCTAGATATTTGTATTGAGACCATTGATAATGGTGTTATTGCAAATGATGTTAAGGTCATTAGGAAAGAGGTTGTTCAGGGGAAGACTCTAACAGAGCCACTTATGAAAATAGATTATTTTCCAGATATGGTATCTCAAATGATAAAGGTTGGAGAGCAGACTGGTCAGATTGATCAAATGCTAGAGAAGGTTTCCGATGTGTTTGAAGAGGAAGTGAATGACCTCGTTTCAGGTATGACCAAGATGATAGAGCCAATTATTATTGTCGTTCTTGGTGGGATAATCGCATGTATATTAGTGGCCATGTATTTACCAATGTTTATGAGTGCTGGTGGTGCAGACTAAGTGTTTGATTTTAGGATATATCTAAAGGTTTAATTTTTAATTTTCCTAAAGATAAATTTTTTAATAACGATGATATAATAATAAAGAGTTATTGTTGCTGATTGTTCACTCGGGGGTAAGTTCTAAATACTTAGCCTTAAAGGTAAGCATTTTAGGTAAGAATAATTTAATTTCACTTCTCTTAATGGAGTGAGGAAAACGAAAGTCGATCTCAATTCGACAGTACAACTAAAAGGAGGCTTTATGAAAAGCTTTAAAAACGAAGAAGGCTTTACGCTTGTGGAGCTTATGGTTGTTGTTGCCATCATTGGTATACTTTCTGCCGTAGCAATTCCTAACTTTAAGAAGTATCAAGCAAAAACAAAAACATCAGAAGCAAAGCTACAACTTTCTTCTATTTATTCTGCTGAAACAGCACTTCAGTCAGACTTTGATGCATACGCAGCTTGTCTAGAAAATGCTGGATATACGGCGCCTAAGGGTGGAAATTACTATGCAGTAGGTTTTGCTACAAATGATACTGGTGGACAGCAAACAGTTCAAGATAACAATGGTACTTGTGACATTGGTGGAAATGGAGAAACTGGTGGTGACGCGGATAAGACAGTTGCTGGTGAAAAAGCTACTCAAGGTGATTTAGGATTTACTATTGTTAAAACTACTGCTGGTCTAACTCAGGCAACAAACTCTGTTGAAGCTGATGGCCTAGGTTTTGTGGCCGGTGCAGTTGGATATATCGATTCCGATAATGCAAAGAACGGTGTTGCTGATATCTGGGCAATTGATGAAAACAAGAACCTTGTTCACGATGTTGTAGGTTACTAATTATTTTTTAATGAAGAGGAAGACTTAGTCTTCCTCTTTTTTTTTGGTCTAAATACTTTCCATTCTTTTATGGCTTCATATTTTCCATTCTTTGATAAATATAAATCTCCATTAAAATCTCTAGTGTGACATTTTCTATTACCACTATTTAAACAATCAAGATCCATTTCAGCCTTTAAGCTGTATAGGCTCTCCCTTAGTCTTGTCTTTAGTTTTCCATCAGGGGTATTGTTATAATGATTGAATAGTATGACGTAGGCTTCTTTTAGCCCACCTGTTTCTGCTTGAATTCTGCTAACTAGTGAAGGGAGGTATTTTTCGTGAGCTTTAGCTTCAGGGGACTTCAAAGCAACCTTATATTTCCTTAGGGCCTCCTCTCTGTTTTGAAGTTCAAAGTAGTCGTTAAACGCACTGTTGTAGTTAAGCCAAAAATCATCTTTATAATAATCAAGACCTTGATTATAAAGATCGGATGCACCTTCAACGTCATCTTTTATAATAGAGAGGTAGAGTCCACCGTAAATATAGTTTTCATAAAAAAGAGGTTCAAGATTTGATATTGATTTAAACCTATAATACATCCATGAGTTTTTATCTTTGACTCTCTCTGTATCACTTTCAAGCATTGTGTGAATCCATAAGATATTTGAGAGTAATCTTTTTTGACCTGATGAAAAAAAGTTCATTATTGATTGGTTAAAATTTAATGACCTTTCTTCTTTTGAAATATCGACCTCTGGAAGTTCGAAATTATCTTTTAGAATGTTTGATATTACTAAGAATGTAGGTATTATAATTATTAAAATAATTTTTTTCATAAACTTATTCTAGACTCGGTATTCAAATGTTTGAAGTAAAAGATGTAAAAAAAAGCTATAAGTCAGATTTTTGGTCAACCCCTGTTGAAGTACTCTCTAATGTATCATTCTCAATTTCTAAGGGACAAGTTGTAGGCTTCTTAGGGGCTAATGGTGCAGGGAAGACAACCCTCATAAAAATTATGATGGGATTTACAAAGAATGATAGTGGAGTAATTCACTTCTTTGGGGATAAATCTTTTACAGATGTTTCTAGATCAATAGGTTACCTTCCTGAAAGACCATATTTCTATCCTCACCTTACAGGTATGGAAATGGTTAAATTTATGGGGTCATTATGTGACCTGAATAGTGAAGACATATTGAGTGGTGTTGAAAAGTATGGAGATAGACTAAAGATTAAATTTGCTTTAGATCGAAAGATAAAAGGATACTCAAAAGGAATGTTGCAGCGACTTGGTATGCTTTGCACTTTAATACATAATCCTGAATTAATAATTTTAGACGAACCTCTTTCTGGATTGGATCCACAAGGTCGAAAAGATATTAAAGACTTGTTGTTGGAATTAGCTGGAGAGGGAAAGACTATATTTTTCTCAAGTCATATTGTGTCGGATGTTGAAGAAGTTTGTGAAAAGGTGATCGTTCTTGATAAAGGAATTATTGTATATGAAGGGAATATTTCTGAGCTTATTCAGCGAAATAGTAGTCAGGAAGTAATACTGACAGTCGAGAGTGAGAATGATCAGCTCAATGAGATCTCAAGTTCCTTTTATACCGTAAATAATTTAACAACCTATTACGTTGATGAGTCAAAGAAAAGTGAATTTATTAAAATTGCAGTCGATAGAAATATAGATATACTAAAACTAGTAAAAAATAGCCCATCTCTAGAGGAAGTTGTCTATAAAACAGGGAGAAGGCATTGAAGTCTTTGACTGTTGCTAAATATACATTTTCTGAATTTGTTCAAAGTAAGATTTTATATAATGTTTTTTTTCTTTCATTAGGACTACTACTTCTGACGTATGTCGCAAGTGAGTTTACATATGGAGTTCCTAATAAAGTAGCACTAGACTTCGGTCTGGGTGCATCTAGTATATCAACTCTTTTAATATCTATATTCTTAGGAGCGAACTTAATTGTTAGAGAAGTAGAAAATAGAACTTTATACATGGTTATTTCGAGACCAATTAGTAGAGTCGAATTCCTCCTAGGGAAAATTATAGGCTTAATTGGAATTGTTTTTATTAACACATTAGTATTAGGTGGAGTCTCTATCTCGTTATATTTTCTTTTAGGAGGAGGTTGGAGTTATTTAATCCCATTTGCTTTTTTATTTATTATTTTAGAAGCTATTATTGTTCTTTTAATTGTCATATTCTTCTCATTAATCACCAATACAATATTAGCAGTTGTTAATACACTTGTTTTATATGTATCAAGTTATGCAATCTATGAAGTTGGGAAAACAACATTTGCAAGTAATAATTTATTTTTTAAGAAGATGATTGCAATTGGAGAATATATCTTACCGGGACTATCTAGCTTTAATTTAAAAGAATATATTCTGTATGAAAAAGTTATTCAGATACCTAGTTTGAGCTATGGTATATTGTATGGTGTTAGCTATATATTCTTTTTATTGCTAATTTGTACTACAATTTTTAACCAGAAGAACTTAGATTGATAACACTACAAATAATATTTTTTATATTCGGTTCAATGATTGGCAGCTTTTTGAATGCTGTAATATATAGAGTTCCAAGAAAAATAAATATTGCATACCCAAGGTCACATTGTACAAGTTGTAAGAAGCTAATTTACTGGTACGAGAATATCCCTATTTTAAGTTATATCTTTCTAAGAGGTAAGTGTTCAAAATGTAAAACTCCTTACAGTGTTCAATATCCAATAATTGAAGCTTTTGTTGGCGCGGTGTCTGTATTATTGATGCCTGAAAACTTTGACTCTATGGGAGTGATGTACTTCTTTTTATATTTTAGTATTTTTTGTGCTCTTCTTTGTCATTTTATTATTGATATCAAACACCAGATTTTACCAGACTCTATAAATATTTATTTGGCCTTGGTGTTTCTTTGTGTCTCTATATTGAAATACTCCCCGACATATTACATTTCAGGTGCTGCTATAGGCTTCTTATTTCCATATCTCGTAACTCTAGCGTTTTATTATCTAAAAGGTCAGCAAGGTCTTGGCGGTGGAGATATAAAACTTTTTGCGGCATTGGGAATTATTCTTGGTCCAGTTGGTATAATCAATAATATATTTTTAAGTTGCTTCTTTGGTGCAATCTTTAGTTTGATTATGATGTCTATTGGAAAAATGTCTCGCGAATCTAAACTGGCTTTTGGTCCTTTTATTATAATTGTTGCATCGTTCCAGATCTTCCTACCGGCCCTATTTAGACAGTTTTCGTCATTATGGAGCATTTAACTTTTATCCTATGCAGTAATTGCTTGAAATCAATAGTTTTAATGCGTTATAATTTAAATGCATCGGAAGCATCAAGGAAATTTTTTGGATTCAAAAAAAATTATTAATGATTTAATTTCTCAGGTTAAAGAGGTCTTAAAAATAGGACCGTCTGGCTATATTGGTATTGATATAGGACTTAGTTCTGTGAAAGTTGCGCAGTTGGATGGAAATGAAGACTCTGGTTATAAACTTGTAGCCTATGGGTCGGGCTCACTTCCAGAGGGTGCAATAATTGAAGATGATATCCAAAAAGAAGAAGAAGTTATTGAAGCTATTCAAGTCGCTATAAAGAATGCAGGAATAACTTCTGTTAATTGCGTCTTTGGACTCGGTGGCCCAAATACAGTGGCAAGAAAGCTTCAGCTTGCAGGTGGGTCAGATGAAGAAGTGGAAGACCAAGTAAGCTGGGAAGTTGAGCAGTACATCCCGTTTAGTTTAGAGACGTCGAAAGTATCCTTTCATATTGTAGGTGAGAATGAAGGTGGTGGTATAGATGTTATCGTAGCTGCTGCAAAGGGTGAAGTTGTAGAGTCGTACAAAGATCTTTTAGAGCAAGCGGGTTTAAAGCCAAAGATTTTTGATTTAGGTCTAATTTCTGTAGTGAATGTATTTGAGCTTGTGTACAAGGAAAAGTTGGAAGATCCAAATGAGTCTTGGATTCTAATGGATCTAGGTTCAGAAAAAACAGAATTTATAATTTATAAAAATAATAAGATTATGTTCACTAAAGAAATAATGATTGGTGGAGTAATAATTACTGAAGAGATCCAAAGGCAAATGGGTGTTAATTACTATGAAGCTGAGGATTTAAAGAATCACGGTGATGAGAATGGTAACCTTCCTGAAGAAATACTAGAAATCATTGATAGTGTTGTGGAAAGCTTCTTTGCTGAAATTAAGAAGACTGTCGATTTTTATATTAGCTCTACATCTGATGAATCATTTATAGAATGTGTTTTAACAGGCGGAAGTAGCTTAATACCTGGTTTAACAGAAGGGCTAGAAGCTCTTCTTGGAATCAATGTTAGTATAATGAACCCATTTGAAGTCATTAAGTATGATCCAAAAAATATAAAAGAAGAGCAATTAAATGAAATTGCTTATCGAGGCGCGAGTGTTCTCGGTCTTGCAATGAGGTCTCTTTAAGTATGATTAAGATTAATCTTCTTGAGCAGAAGAAACCATTTAAAATGCCAGTTGTCTTGGGGATAGACTTAGCCGACTTGAGCTGGAAGGGTTTAGCTGTTGTAGGTATTCTTAGTTTTTTACCAGACTTTTTCATATACCCTGAGTGGAAGACTGAAATTGATGAGCAGCAGTCACAGATAATAGCTCTTCAGAATAACAATAGAAAGCTTCAGCGTGAACTTAAGAAAAATACTGGAGTGAAAGAAAGGCTTGCTGCTTTTAATAAGCAAGTAAAAAAACTTCAAAAAAGAACAGTTCAGGTTGATTTAATCTTAAAAGAAAAAAGAAATCCTAGCTTGATTATGGAGAAAATTGCAAGAAAGCTACCTAGTGATATCTGGTTTAATTCTTTTCTAATAGACGAGGATAAATCTATAACAATCCAGGGGGGGGGAATTCTATATAAAAGCATTGGAGACTTTATCTCAAGTGCTAATAGTGCAGGATTTTTTGAGCAGCCTTTAAGTTTAACAGAGTCTAAAACAGTAGAAGAAGGGCGAACTGGAGAATATAGGATTCAAGTTTTTACTATAAAAGGGAAGATCGACAAGTTTGATCCATGGGCGCAATAGGAAAATGATTTGAAAAAGCTTATAGCAAATTTACACATTATTCTATTTTTGTACCTCTCATTTGAAGTGTTTACAAAATACCAAGAACATACGGAAAAGATTGAGCGTATGAAGGCCCAGGTTCCGGCCCTTACCGCTAAGATTAATAGAAATAAGAAAGAGAAAAAGCAGCTGTCAGCATATTTAGTAGATGTTGAGGCAGCTAAGGAAAGAATTGAACTAGTTGCTTCTGAAGTAGAGAAAATTCAAAAGAAGTTACCAGATGTAATCGATGACACAAAAAATTTATCTCTACTCAAAACATTAGCTGAAAAGTTAAATATTAAAAGCATTTACCTAACTCCTTTGGAAGAGATTACAAAGGGTTTCTATGTTGTAAAAAGATATAGCATGAAAGCTTCAGGAACTTATTTACAGTTCTTAATGCTAATGGAGCAAATAGGAAATACTCAAACAATTTTAAATGTAAAAAGAATTTCTCTCGAAAATCAGCAAGAAAAGCAGAGAGGACGCTTTCAAATAATTAACGCAGATATTATTATTGAAACGTATCGATATAATACTGGTTATAAAGAAGATCGAGGAATTGACGAAATTGAAAAGCAACTAAGTGTGAAAAAGAAAAGAAAAAAGAAAACTAGAAAATCTAGAATAAAGAAAAAGTAGGAAAAGTGAAAATTGTAGCAACTTTAATATTCATGATTTCTGTTAACATATCAGCTCAGACTGGATCGGTTGTAGCTCCGCCTCCGAATATCTTAAAAACTAACTCAATGATCAAGAATCCGTTCGAGCTTCGAGACCCCTTCAAGCGTGAACTTCGTAGAAAGAGAACCGGTAAAAAGGTTTATCCTGGAAGTCGAACTGTATTCTCAAATATTCAAACAATAGATAATACACCTCTAGATAGAATTAAAATCACTGGAATTTTGATTGGAAAAGAAAGAAGAGCCGTTGCTAAGACTATAGATGAGTCTGGTAAAATAGGAGATCAGTCATATATTCTAAAAGAGGGAATGAAGCTTGGAGAGAATAGTGCTGAAATAAAGGCCATTCTTCCTGGTGGAATAGTATTAGTTGAGAAAATTCGTAATGTATATGATCAGGATGAATACCTGGAAACGATTATTCCAGTCGCAAGTGACTAAAAAAAATAACACGCAAATTTTTCCTGTGATATAATTTAAGTGATTTATAGTTTCTAAAATGGAAACGTTTACCTTAGGAAGAGGTTAGAATGAAGTTGAGAAGTTCTCTTTTTAAACTTGTGTTAATTACTTTTGGCATAATGAGTAGCGTTCAAGCTACTACTCTTGAGCAAATAAATTTTAAATTGAAAGATGAAGTTGCTAAATTAGAACTAAATTTTGATAGCAATGATGCACAAGCTAAAAAGTTTCATGTTACTGAAGATAAGCAGATCATCATTGACCTTAAAGATGTTCAGGCTACTGATAGAGCGATCAGAGCATTTGATACATCTGAATTTAGCGGAAGTATTGTCTTTGTTTCAGCTTATAGAAAAGCTTCAAACCCTAAAGACCTAAGAATTGCAATTCAGTTAAGAGATAATGTTAGAAGTATTCTTAAGAGAGAACCTAATAAGATTGTAGTTGAAGTTGAAAGTCGCTTTGGAGTATTCACTCAGAGAGCGATGGAAGAAAATAAGTCATATGATGAAAAGATCATAACTGATACAAAAGAAGTTGGAAAACTAAGTATTCCAAAATCGGATAGCGTTGAAGACATTCTCGAAAACTTAACGTTATCAGGTAGAAAAAAGTATATTGGTAAGAAGATAACATTCAATATTAAAGATCTTGGGGTAACAGATATATTAAATATGATTGCAGATGCTTCAGGGTTTAATATAATTTTAACAGATGAAGTAAAAACTTTACCTCCACTATCTCTAAATTTAACAAATATACCTTGGGACCAGGCACTTGATACTATCTTGGGGTTAAATAAGTTAGTAGCAAAAAAGAATGGTGTAATCTTAATGGTTACTACATTTGAGAAAGCTGCAGAAGAACAAAAGAAAGAGATAGAGCAAAAGAAGCTTACAGAAAAAGAAGTACCTCTAGTTACTAAAGTCTTTCCAATATCTTACGCGACAACAAATGAGTTAATCACTGTTTTAACAAACTATATAACAGAGAGAGGGACTTTAAATGAAGATATTAGAACGAACTCGTTAATAGTAAAAGATACAGCAGATACGATTGAGAGAATAAAAAAGATTGTAGAAGTTTTAGATACACAAACACCTCAAGTTCTAATTGAATCAAAGATTGTTGAAGTGAATGAAACTTATAGTAAAGAGATTGGACTTCAGAATGGTCTTAACTTTGGTTATGATCCAATTGGACAAGTTGGTGATGCTGCTCCATCAGTCATTGGTTCTGACTTAGGTGCTGGAGCAAATGGAGGACCAGGTTTTTCTTTTAGTTCTGCACCATCAACAGGAGATGGAGCAAGATCTTTATTTGGACTATCTGTTTCAAGGTTTAATCGACTATTAAACCTTTCATTCACACTTCAGCTTTTAGAAACAGAATCAAAAGGAAAAATTGTTGCTAGTCCAAAAGTAATTACTCAGAATAAGAAAAAAGCAATTATT
>NZ_JBFGYP010000005.1:0-56665 GCF_041587335.1 Halobacteriovorax sp. | reverse complement strand
GTAATAATCTGTGGTCACGTGGCCATAGGTGGTAGCGCAGTATTAGGGGACTTCTGCGTAATGGGCGGTAAGGCAGCTATGGGAGATAACTTTACATTAGGTAAAGGAGTACAAGTTGCTGGAGGCGGTATGGTGAATTGCGATTGGCCAGATGGTGCAGTCGTTGGAGGACACCCTGCAAGACCTATTAAAGAATGGATGAAAGGCCTTGCCTTTGTTCGAAAAGAGTCTTTACGTAAGGGAGAGAAGAAATGAAAATTGAAAACGAATTAGTATTAAAGTTTTTACCACATAGAGATCCTTTTCTATTTGTGGATACAGTAGAAGATGTTGTAGCCCCTAGAGAGCTTGCTGAGGGAGAGTTACTTCCACTTAAGGAACTTGTAGGAACAAAAGTTATTGCTAATTTTCATATGAGAGAAGACCATCCAATTTTTGCTGGGCACTTTCCAGGGAATCCTATTTTTCCTGGTGTCGCACAAGTTGAAATGATGGCCCAAGCATCAAGTTTTATCTATGTACATGCTTACGAGAATCCATATGTTCAGAATATGGATGTTGCTCTAGTTTCAATTAGTAATGCAAAGTTTAGAAAACCTGTTTATCCAGGAATGGACTTAGTTATTGAAACAGAATGCGCAAAGGTAAGAGGTCCAATGGTAGAGAGTCATTGTCGATTACTTCATGATGGACAACTTGTGTCTGAATGTACTGTGATGGCCTCTGTAAAAATGTAGGAGAATTTATGGAAAACTTAATCCACGAAACAGCAATTGTTTCTCCAAAGGCTACGATTGGTAAAAATGTAGCAATAGGTGCTTATTCATTAATTGGAGACGATGTTGTTATCGGTGATAATACAATTATTCACCACCATGTAACAATCGTTGGCCATACAGTTGTTGGGAAGAATAATCACTTTTTTCAATATAGCTCAATTGGAGAGGCTCCTCAGGATTTATCATATAAGGGAGAGCCTACTAGAGTTGTGATTGGTGATAATAATGTATTTAGAGAGTTTAACTCTGTTCATAGAGGAACTCTAAAAGATAGAGAAGAGACTACTATTGGAAGTGATAACTTCTTTATGTCATACGTTCATATAGGACATGATGTTGTTCTTGGAAGTAATTGTATTATTGCTAATTCTACAAACTTTGCAGGTCATGTGAAAGTTGGAAGCCGTGTGATTATTGGTGGTGGAACGAATATTTCTCAATTTGTTTCTCTAGGTCGAGGTGCTTATATTGGAGGTGCTTCTGCTATTGATAGAGACGTTCCTATCTTTGGAACTGCTTACGGAAATAGATGTAAGCTAAAAGGAATTAATATTATAGGTCTTAGAAGACAAGGGTATGAGAAGAAAGATATCTCTGAGCTTGTAGACTTTTATAGAACTATGGAGTCGTCGCCATTATCTGCAAGAGCATTTGTTGATCATCCTGAATTAATTGAAGAATTTTCTGGAAATGCATTAATAGATGAAATGTGTGATGGAATAAGAAAAAGTGAAATTGGTATAGCACCATTTATTTAACGGAGACGTTTTGAAAAAATTAAGAGTTGCAGTTGTTGGTTTTGGACACTTGGGAAGATGGCATGCTGATAAAGTTTCAGTACTTGAGGCCAGTGAGTTAGCTTATATCGTTGAGCCATTTGAGCAGGCGCAAGCTAAGGCCAAAGAGGCCCACCCTAATACTATCGTAACTACTGAAGTTAAAGATATTATTGGTAAAGTTGATGCGGCAATAGTTGTAACTCCAACATCTTTTCACTATGACGTTGTAAAAGAATTACTATTAAATGATATTCATGTCTTTTGTGAAAAGCCTATGACTTCAACACCTGAGCAGGCAGTTGATATTGGTGAAATTTTAGAGAAGAAGAATTTAGTTTTTCAAGTAGGTCACAGTGAGAGATGTCATCAAATCTGGGAAAGAAGAGATGAATTTTCAAAGTACTTTGAAGAAGCACCAACTGCTAGATTAAATAGAGTTGCTTCTTTTAAAGGTAGAGCAACAGATGTTGATGTTGTTCAAGATTTAATGATTCATGATATTGATTTACTTCTCTACCTCTTTAGAGAGAGACCTGTCTCTTTAAGTTCGAAGGGATATAAGATTAGAACCGATAAGTGGGATCACGTTAGTACTGACTTTACTTTTAAGAGTGGTCTTCGCGCTAACATAACAGTAAGTAGAAACCATGTTAAGGAAATGAGAAATTTAGAAGTCACAAATAAATGTGGAACTCTATTCTTCGATTTATTTGAAAATAAATTACTTGTTGGAAGTGGTGATGCTCAGGAAGATTTTGTTCAAGAAATCCCTTATGAAAAAAGAGATCACTTACTTATTGAACAAGAGAAATTCTATAACTCTATTTTAAATGGTGATGATATTTTTGTAGATTTCTCCGCTGGAATAAATGCTGTTGAATTAATAGATAAGGTTCTTCTTAGTTTAGATACTGAGAAGGAGATCTTACTGTAATGAAGAATTGCTTAATTATAGCGGGAGAAAAGTCGGGAGAGGAGCATGCATTGAGCTTTATACAAAGCTTAAAAGAGACTTCTCCAGATTGCCGCTTTTGGGGCGTTGGTGGTGATGAACTTCAAGAAGAAGGTATGGAGTTAATCTACCATTTAAAAGATTTTTCTTCATGGGGTGTTAGTGAAGTTATTGGAAAGATTCCATTCTATTTCAATGCCCTAAAAAATATTGAATCTCTCGTCGAAGAGAGAAATTGTAAAGTTGCTATCTTGATAGACTTTCAAGACTTTAATTTAAGACTTGCTAAGAGGCTTAAGAAGAAAGGTGTTAATGTTTTATATTACGTGGCTCCTCAGGCATGGGCCTGGAAAGCATATAGAGCAGAAGTTCTAGAGAAAACAGTACATTCTTTGTTTACAATTATTCCATTTGAAAAAAAGTGGTTTGAAGATAGAGGAGTGACTAGAGTCAAGAGCATAAGCCACCCTCTATGGCTAAATTATGAAAAGGATGTAAAAGATCTACCTGAAGCTAAGTCTTTTAAGGACCTAGAAAAGTGTACTAATGTATTACTACTTCCAGGTAGTAGAAGTTATGAGGTAAAGAGTTTACTTCCTGACTTTATCGAGAGTATTAAAGAATTAAGAAAAAATCATAAGATAAGTGTTGGTCTCGTCGCATCTGGAAATATTAATAAAGATTTTATTAATCCTTATAAAGACGATATAGACTGTATTTGGGATAACGAGCAATTAAGTAGTGCCTTAAAGTGGGCGGATTGCTCTCTTGCTGCAAGTGGTACGGTCACTCTTGCTACAGCTCTTTTTAATGTTCCGACAATAGTTGCCTATAAAGGCTCCCTGTTAAATGAATTTATATTTAAAACATTTCTTTCCTATGATGGATTTATTTCTCTTGCAAATATTGTACATGAGGAAGAAGTTTTTCCAGAACTTCTGCAGGAGAGAGTCTCTTCATTTAATTTAGTAAAAGAGCTTTCTAATATCATTGATAGCGAAGAAGTTTATAATAGTAAGATCACTACTTTGAAGAAGACAGCCGCTCTTATTAGTGGCGGTGAGTTTGATGCAGGATTATATATGGGGAAAGTAATAGAGGATTCATATCGTGAGTAACTTTTTTTCTAATATTCTTCAATGGATACTACTTCCACTCACTCTTATTTGGGAATGGGTCTATATTATTCGAAGGTTCATGTTCAATTATGGATTGTTCAAAAAAAACTACTTCCAAGTCCCAATTATATCAATTGGAAATTTAACATTTGGTGGAACAGGTAAAACTCCTTTTACTCTTTGGTTATCAGAGTATCTAGGGGAGCAGAAGAATAAGAGAGTCTTTGTTCTTATGAGAGGCTACAAGGGAAACCTTGAACATGGCAGTGGACTTTTAAAAAGTGGTGCAAGACTTGGTTACAATCCTTTTGAGTATGGTGATGAGGCACTTCTTTTAGCTAGAAGACTTAAGAATACATATATAGCGGTTGGTAAAAAAAGAAGTGAAAACCTTGCTCATTACTTTGATGAGGTCTCTCCAGATGTTGTTTTACTGGATGATGGTCATCAGCATTTAAAATTAGATAGAAATTTAAATATAGTTTTGTTTGATAGTTTAATGTCTCTTGATAAGTACAAGGTTGCGCCCCAAGGTTATATGAGAGAAGGATTCACAGCACTCAAAGATGCTGACGTAGTCATTCTTGGAAGGGCCGATTTAGTTACAAAGGAAAAGTTAAGCTCTCTAAAAACGTTAGTACATAAGTATAATCCTAGAATAAAGTTTGCTGAGATTTGCTATAGGCCTACTGGGCTTTTCAATATTTCTTGTGAGAAAGTTTTTGAAGTAGACCACCTTGTTGGAAAAAGAGTTATATGTGTTGCAGGAATAGCTTCTCCGAGTTCTTTCTTCAAGTATATTGAAAATCTTGGAATGGAAGTTATCCATCAAGTATCATATCCGGACCATCATTATTTTAAGGCCGACGAAATTAATCAGCTAGTTGAGCAGTCCATTGCTGAAGACGCTTATATACTAACTACTGAGAAGGATATTGTTAAAATTAGACGTGTTGTAGACACTGAAAGACTACTTTATGTTGAGATTAAAGTAGATTTCTTAAGTGGTGAGCAAGATGTTAAGGACTCTATCGACTCCGCCTTTGAATAAGCTTCCCACTTTCTTTAGATGACCCAAGAAGTTAATATATAAGCTGAATAATTTTAAAAACTTAGCTCTTTTACTTGGGTCATAATTATGAATACAAAATATATATTAATCGCATTCACCTCTCTCGCTCTTTGGGGGTGTTCCTCAACTAAAGACCGAAAGTTTCGAGATCAGGTTTCATCTGAGTTAGTTGAGGCCTTTGACTTGGAAGATAATCAGTTTGAAAAATTTAAAGTCCATGATTTTAAAGAGGGTGATGAAGAAGTAGTTAAAGAGAAAGTCTCTTCATCTAAAGACAAGCCTGCGCTTAAGGACTCACCAAAACATAAAATAAAAACAAAAACAAAAACCAAAAAGAAAGTGGTAAAGAAGAAGACTTCAACTAAGTCGAAAGAAGAAGTCGTCTCAGATAGTGTTGAGCCCGATGAAAAGATTGGAGAAGAACATGAAGAATATCCTGATGTCTTCAAGGGCTATAATAAAAAATATAAGTATGTTTGGGATAATGTTAAGCCAATCTTTTATCCAAATGAAAAATTTGTATTAAGAGCGAGCTACCTCGGTATCACTGTGGGGCATGCTCAACTAGAAACCCTCCCTGTTGTTAATGTAGCAGGACGTAAGGCGTTTCATTTCAAAGGTTCTCTTAAAAGTGCAAGCTTTTATAACTACATCTATGAAGTTGAGGACTGGATTGAGAGTTATGTTGATGCAAAAACATTTCTACCTGTTAAATATACTCTTGTTCAAAGAGAGTCTGGCCAGAATGTGGATGACTTACAATTATTTGATTTAGAAACTCTTAAAACATACTTTTGGTATAAGAGACTGAAGAAAGGTAAAATTAAAAAGATAGAAAAGAATGAGTTTACTCCTAAGTATTTCCAGGATTCTTTCTCGGCTCTTTATTTTGTGAGAGGACTGGAATTAAAAATAGGTAGTAAGTATGAATTTCCAATAATTACGAGAACAAAAATTTGGTTAATGAAAATGGAAGTTGAAAAAATTGAAGAAATTAAGATTATGGGAAAATGGGTTAAGGCATTTAAGATTAAGGCCGAAACTCGCTTCCCAGGTGTTCTGTCTAAAAAAGGGGATATTAACTTTTGGTTTAGTACAGATAAGTATAGAAAGATTTTAAAGTTCAAGGCCAACGTTAAAATTGGTGCCATTGAAGGAGAGCTTGTAGACTATAGTCAGGGTGATAAAAGGTTTTCTATGAGTGATATTTTCCCTGGAGAGTATTAAATGGCAAATATCTTTCGTGATCAACAAAATATTCTTTATGTCTGTCTTGGTTCTAAATGGGGAACAAGAGAGAGAATGGCAATTAAGGATTGCTTGATTGCTAGAGAGACAGGACATAATATTTTCTTATACTGCATAAGAGATTCTATAATTAATATAAAAGCTAAAGAGCTAGGTATTGACTGTCTTTTTCACGTTGGAAGTATTTCTCTTAACTTCTTGAAGTGGCATAAGCTAAACGCATTTGTTCAGTATCTTACAAAATTCAATATTTCTCTGGTTCACTGCTATGATATTTCGTTTCTATGGCCAGCGAGTTTTTACCTAAAAAGAAAATCGAAAATCTCTCTTGTCTTCACTTTCAATCATGAGATTAAGAAGTTCTATAGAAAGTTCTGGCACAGAAATTTAATTAGAAGGATAGACCAAGTCTTTCTTCCCATTAAAGAAATGGCAGATGGTGTCCATGGGCATTTAGAAGTACCTATTCGAAAGTTTGAGTATACCGGACTAGGGGTAGGCAAGGATATTAATTCTAGTAATTCTGATAAGAGCTCTGGAGCATGGTTTGTTGGTTGTGCTGTCGGGGGACACGAAAAAGATATTGAGTTTTTAAAGCCTGCTATAAGTGCAATAAACTCACTTAATACGAAGTCTAGTCTTGTTAAAAAAGTGAAGCTACTTATCTATTCTGAAGTTGCTTGGGATAAGTTTCTGCTAAAGGATAGTGTTAAGAAATTTATCACCGAAATAGGTGCTGTAGATAATGTCTTTTTAGAGTTCACAGATGATGTAAGCCAGTGTTGCCTAATGGTTGATGCCTGGATTGGATTAGATACAAAAGTTCCTATTGAGGATCTCTTAGTGAACTCGCTTCTAAATAATGTTCCTTCACTTGCCCCAAGGACCTATGCAACAAAAGAGTTGTTTAGAAAGAGGGGAAGATTGGGAGAAACTTATAAGCCAGGTGACGCACGCGAGATAAGGGAGAAGATTGAGAAGATCTTTGTGACTTACACGGATTATTTAAATCGCCTAAGTAAGGGAAAGGAGAATCTCATCTCTGACTTTGGCTATGAATTCTATAAGAATCAACTACTTATGGGGTATCAAAAGATACTCACTAAGCGTGAGAGATTAATTAGAAATAAGACCCTTAAGAGACTGTAAATTAACAAATAATCAAAATATTTAACTGTACTTTATCCAGTGCATCAGTTATCTTTTCGCAAAACAAATTTCTCTCATGTCGCAGTAGCGAATACAGAGACGCGGGCATTGCCAGCGCTATCTAAAATTATGGTAAAGAATCGGGAATATCCAAGCCTGAATCTGAGCCTAGGGAGGTCAAATATGACTACTCAAGAATTAAAACAAAAATGGATGGAAGGTTTTGAAATCGTTTACGGTGAAGACGTAGAAACTGTTGAAGCAACAGAATTTTCAAAGCTATTAGACACAACAACTACTAAGAACTTTCAAGAAGGTGAAGTTTTTATGGGGAACGTTGTTTCTATTGGACCTGATTATGTAATGATCGATATCGGTTATAAGCAAGAAGGTTTAGTTTCAGTTAGAGAATTCCAAAACTATGATGGTTCTCTAAAGATTAAAGAAGGTGACGATATTGAAGTTTATTTAGATAAGCTTGAGTCATCAATGGGTAACCTTGTTCTTTCTAAAGATAAGGCCGAAATCCTTAAAGCTTGGGATAAAATTTCTGAAGCTTGTGAAAAAGGTACTCCTCTTGAGGGGACTGTTATCGCTAAGGTTAAAGGTGGACTTTCTGTAGATATCGGCGTTAAGGCGTTCTTACCAGGTTCTCAAATTGATCTTAGACCAACTAGATACCTTGATAAGTACATCGGTAAAAAGATGGAATTCAAAGTTATCAAGTTCAACAAGAAAAGAGGAAACATCGTACTTTCAAGAAGAGCTATTCTTCAGGAAGAGCGTGGAAAAATGAGACAAGAAATTCTTGATCAAATTCAAGAAGGTATGATTGTTAAAGGTATCGTTAAAAACATCACTGATTACGGTGCATTCATCGATCTTGGTGGTATTGACGGTCTTCTACATATTACTGATATGTCTTGGGGAAGAGTTAAGCATCCTTCTAACCTACTTAATATGGGTGACGAAATTGATGTTAAGATCCTTAAGTTTGATTCTGAAAAAGAAAGAGTTTCTCTTGGACTTAAGCAAGTTCAACCAAACCCTTGGGAAAAAGCTAAAGAGACTTACACTGCTGGAACTAAAGTTGGTGGAGAAATCGTATCTGTTAAAGATTACGGTGTATTCATTGAGCTTGACGATGGGATCGAAGGTCTTATCCACGTTTCTGAAATGTCTTGGACAGGGAAAATTAAAAACCCAGCTAAGCACTTCAACGTTGGTGAAAGAATTGAAGCTCAAGTACTTGACGTTGACGTTGAGAACAAGAGAATTTCTCTTGGACTTAAGCAACTTCAAGAAAATCCATGGGAAGCAATTGAAGCTAAGTACCCTGTAGGGACTAAAGTAACTGGTAAAGTTAAGTCAATTGTTGAATTTGGAATGTTTATTGATCTAGGTGAAGATGTTGATGCATTAATTCACGTATCTGATCTTTCTTGGACTAAGAAAAACGTAAACATTAACGAAGAATACAAAGAAGAATCTGAAGTTGAAGCTGTTGTTCTTTCTGTAGACAAAGAGAACTCTAAGTTCTGTCTTGGAATTAAGCAACTTCACGAAGATCCTTGGAAGAAAATTGAAACTAGATTTCCTGTTGGAACTGTAGTTGAAGCAGAAGTAGTTAGAGTTACTGACTTTGGTGCTTTCGTTGAGCTAGAGACTGGTATTGAAGGTCTAGTACATATTTCTGAACTTTCTGAAGAGAGAGTAGATAAGCCTGAAGACGTTATCAAAAAAGGTGACGTTGCAAAAGCAATGGTAATTTCAATTGATAAAGATGCGAAGAAGATCGCTCTTTCAATTAAAGCTGCTGCAAGTGCTGCTGCAAGTGGTTCTTATAATGCAGGTACAGTGAAAGCTGCTACACTTGCTGATAAGTTCAAAGGTTTCTCAATCGATAAAGACGAAGAATAATATAAAATTTAAAATTTGTTTTTATATCTAGGGCCCACCTTTGTGGGCCCTTTTTTTGGTCTACTCTAGGAATTATCTCCCATTCTTACATTTTATATTGCAGTGAATTATTTTATAAGTATTTGTAATTTCATTGAATATGTCATCTGTCTGACATATTCTTACATTTGCATGTACTAATTACAATGCCTGGCCCTATTCGCTGACACAATAAATTCTGGGTGTTAGTTTTTTGCCATCGAAAAAGGGGAGAAGAATGAAATCAGTATTAGTATTAACAGCTTTATGTGTAAGCGCCAATATCGCAGCAGCTCAACCAAAAGTAGCCTACGGTGAAGATAATAGAATAGATATAGTAGATAGTAGAAACTCTATGAGAAAGACTCTAGCTTCATCTACAGCAACTCAGATTAAGAACTATAACCTTACTCTATCTGAAGATAAGATGACTTATGACTTAAAGGACTCAACTCTTGAACAATTTATGTTGAGTATATCTAGATCTTGGTGGAACCCAGAGGGAACTCCTCTATGTGAAGGTGAGAAGTTTGCGAAGCAACTTTCTATCGGTAACTGTTCAGGTTTCCTAGTAGGAGATAAGTATTTAGTAACTGCTGGTCACTGTATGACTTCAGATTCTGATTGTGCAGGTGCCAAGTGGGTATTTGATTATAAAAAAGGTGAAGTTGAAGACCTAAGCATTGAAGCATCTAGTGTTTACTCTTGTAAGACTATTGTTAGTCAAAAGCTAACTAGCCACGATAAAATGGATTATGCATTGATTGAGCTAGATAGAGTTGTTGAAGGTAAAGAGCCTCTGCAATTTAGAAAAGAGGGGAAACTTGCTCTTGGTGAGGGTGTATTTGTTATCGGTTCTCCATCAGGTCTTCCACTGAAGATTTCAGGTGATGCAACTGTACAGTTAAATGATAACGATGTATTTTTCAGCTCAGATTTAGATACTTTTGGTGGTAACTCAGGATCTGCAGTTTTCAATGCAAGAAGTGGAGAAGTTGAAGGTATCTTAGTTCGTGGAGCTAAAGATTACGCAACCTATACTAAGCAAGATGCAGATGGAAATGACTACCAGTGTATGGGAGTTAACTACTGTGAAGCTGGTGTTACTGGTGGATCTTGTGGTGGTGAAGCAGTGACTAGAATTACAAACCTTGAAATTGAAAAGACGATTGAAGAGTTTGAAAATAAAGAAGTTGCAGAACTAACTCCTGCTGAAGAAGCGTTAGCAAGTGCAGATGCCGCAAGTGCAGCTTTCTTAGCAGAAATAAATGGAATCTTAGATTCAGCAGAACTACAATAAGAAGAGTTAACAGGTGAAGCGAACCTCATAATTGTGTCGCGACCTTTTAATTATATAAGGCCTATCTTTGGATAGGCCTTTATTTTTTTGAACACACTAAAGGTATGAAATGAATTATATCTATCATTTAGTTCCAGAGCCTTTTCTAGGCAAGAAGTTAATTCCCTTAAATGAAATGAATCCTGAAGGTGAACTCTATCTCTCACATTCAAAGAAGTATAAAGGTAGAGAGTCTCTAGTAAGTGAGATGATTCCTATTCTTAATTGTAAGTGGAATGACGTCGTTCAGTTTTCGGCATTAAACCCTCAGTATATAATTAATGAACTACGAAAAATTCAACCAAGATTTAAAATACATAGGATGAAATGCTTTAAAGTTTCAGTAGAAGAAGTTGAAAGTGTTTATGAAGGTGTGGTTTTTAATAGATCAAAAAGTAGAGAGAAAGGAGACTTCTCTATATCTTTGAATGAAGTTCAATTGCTTCATTCTAAAAACTATAAAGAAATACATTCTGTTCCTAAAGAGACCCTTGAATATTGGAACAAGATAAAAGAAACTGGAGAGGGAAAGTATCTATGGTTTCCCTATGTCCCTCATATCTTCTTAAAGGGAGCGGTAGATACATCGAATTTTGAAATTATAGACTTAAGTTAAATTACTGCTTAGGAAGATTCGGATCTTCTGGCATACAAACAACACAGCCCATTTCATCAGTATGAATGTGGCTAGCAATCTCTTCATCAACTTCACTTCTTAGTGTTGAAAGATCTGACTCATCAGCACCTAGGCTTACGGCAAGAGTTTCAGAGAGAGAGGGTGCATGGATTTTGATATCTATTCCCATTTCTTCCATTTTTCTAGCATAATCAAAAGCCTTCTCATGATCTTCAAAGTCGCATTCAAAAAGAACTTCTAATGAATTGGCCTCGATGACTTTGATTTTACTTTTTGACATATTTTGCTTTCCCTCTAGAATTTGGTTTGTTAAAAACCTTGTATAACACTCTAACATGCTAGGGATTTCATAGAAATGAAAAAGCTATATTATATTGAAGAAGAGACCTTCCTTAGGGATTTACTAGAAGCCCTGTGTCGCGCGAATGAAGAGCTTGAGGCCTTCACGACTGAAGATGGGAGTGATAATTTATATTTTTTCAATGACTTAAAGCCAGATTTCATTCTTGTAGATTGGAAAACTGTAGAAAGTTATCAAGAAAAGCTACTGACTGATTTACAAGAAGTGTCGCAGATTCCTGTTGGTGTAACTAAGCTTCCTGAGCAAAACTTGCCACAAGAATGGATGAATAGAGCAGTGCTCATTTTAGATAAGCCTATTGAAGCGAAATCTATTCTTAAAAAGATCTTTTCCTAAGTCCATTATTCGTTAATAATGGATTCATGGATAAAGAATTAATCACCATTATTAGCTCATTAGTTATTATTTTGCTCATTGTCGCACTTACTATCTACTTTAGAAGTGGTCTTTTTTAGGTCTAACTAATACCTTTCTTTAATTTCAACACTTTGATGCGTCTCGTATTCAAGCTCTGTATATTTGTCCTATAATAAGCGGCTATTTATTTTATTTATAATACGGAGTCATAATGAGTTTAATTGAAATACCTAAAGAGGTAATAGAAGCCCCAAACTTTATTGGGGGAGAATGGATCAAAGGCGATGGTGCTACTATTGATATTTATTCACCGTACACAGGGTCTATTGTAGGGCGAGCTAATGAATCCACAAAATCTCAAATTGATACTGCGATTTTAAAAGCGAAGGAAGCACAAGTCGCTTGGGGAAAAACTCCAATTAAAGATAGAACTAAAGTGATGTTTAACTTTAGAGAGATCCTTCTTAGAGATATTGATAAAATCGCTCACATTGTTTCACTAGAAAATGGAAAGATAATCCCAGAGTCTAAGGCCGGGATTATGAAAGGAATAGAAGTTCTAGAATATGCAATCAGCCTTCAAAACTTAGATGCTGGTGCTAAGATGGAAGTTTCAAGAGGTGTATCTTGTGAATATAGAAGAGAAGCACTAGGTGTTGTTGCCTCTATCACACCATTTAACTTTCCTGCCATGGTTCCTATGTGGACAATTCCTATTGCTATCACTTTAGGAAACTCATATGTATGGAAGCCTTCAGAAAAAACTCCTTTAACTGCAACTTTAATAGGGAAATCTCTAGCTGAAGCAGGATTACCTGCTGGGGTATTAACAATCCTTAATGGAACTGCTGACTGTGTGAATGCAATTATTGACCACAAAGATGTTAAGGCAGTTGGTTTTGTTGGATCATCTAAAATAGCTAAGCTTGTGTACGCAAGATCAACAACACAAGGAAAGAGAGCTCTTTGTCTTGGTGGAGCAAAGAACCATATTATCCTTCTACCTGATGCTGATCCAGAAATGGCAGGAGTAGGTATTGCTGACTCATTCACAGGTTGCGCCGGACAAAGATGTATGGCCGCATCTGTTTTACTTGCTGTTGGTAATGTTGATAAGCAAATTGAAAGTATTATTGAAAGAGCTAAAATTACAACTCTAGGCGATAAGATGGGGGCCATCATTACTAAAGAACAAGTAGAGTTCTTAAATTCTGCAATTGATAAGGCCGAAAAAGATGGAGCAAAAATTCTATTAGATGGAAGAAATGCAAAGAAGCCTGAAGGACTTGGTGAAGGTTTTTGGTTAGGACCAACTGTTCTTGATGGTGTTAGTGAAGATTCAGAGGCCTCTAAATTAGAGCTGTTTGGACCAATCATGAGTATCATTAGATGCGAAAATATTACTGAAGCTTTAAAGATTGAAAACGCAAATGACTATGGGAATGCTGCCAGTGTTTTCACTAATAGCGGATCTCTAGCTGAGATTGTAGCTAAGAATGCAAGTGCAGGAATGGTTGGAATTAATATTGGTGTACCTGTTCCAAGAGAACCATTTAGCTTTGGTGGAATCAATGAATCGAAGTTTGGTCATGGAGATATTACTGGTGAAAACAGTTTAAACTTCTGGTCACATAATAAGAAAGTCACAACAAAGTGGCAGATGCAAAATGATCATAACTGGATGAGCTAAGTCTCATCCATAGGAGAAATATATGAAAAACGATAAGTTTGAAAGACCAAGTCATGTGGTATTAACTTCTCATAGTAATCAAATTTTTAAAGAATCTCTTCCTGTTAATTGGGGAGCAAATAACCCAAAGGAGAGAGGACCAATAATTGCAACAATCTCTGAGATGGAAAATAGAAATGCAATTGGTACTCACAGTGGTTCTTATACTGTTTATAGAGCTCTTTCTATTGCTAATGGAGACTATCCTAGAGAGCATAGACCTGAGCTAGAAAATACTTTCTCCCCAGTTGTGATAAAGCCTCAAGAGTCATGGTTTGATCCAGAAAAAATAGTGTCGATTGACCCATGGGGTGGACATGTTCAAGAGCTTTATGGTGACTATATTAAGGAAGGCTATAATATTAAGCCAACGATTGCTGTAACTCAGGCAAGACTTCATATTCCTGAAATTTTTGAGGCGATTGATAAAGGAAGGCTTGAAATTGACGGCGATATCATTGCTAAAGATAAGTCTGTAAAGGTTACGAAGGTTGCCTTTGAGCCAGTATGGTACCTTCCTGGAATTGCTAAGAGATTAGGAATTAATGAAGGTGAACTAAGAAAAATTCTATTTAATGAAACTGGAGGAATGTTTCCAGAGCTTGTAACTAGACCAGACTTAAAAGTTTTACTTCCACCAATTGGCTCAACTACTGCTTATATATTTGGTGATGTTGATAAACTTTCAAACCCAGAAGTTGAACTAAGTTGTAGAGTTCATGATGAGTGTAATGGATCAGATGTATTTGGTTCTGATATTTGTACTTGTAGACCTTATTTAACGTATGGAATTGAACACGCTACAAAAACTGCTCAAAAGGGTGGAGTTGGACTTATTGTTTATTATAGAAAAGAGGGAAGGGCACTAGGAGAAGTGACAAAGTTCTTAGTCTATAATGCTCGTAAGAGACAAGAGGGCGGAGACTCTGCAAGTAATTACTTCAAGAGAACGGAGTGTGTTGCAGGTGTTGAAGATGCAAGATTTCAAGAATTCATGCCTGACGTACTTCAGTACTTTGGAGTAAAGAGAATTCATAATCTTCATTCAATGAGTAATATGAAATACGATGCTATCGCAAAGAGTGGTATCGAAGTAATTAATAGAATTTCTATTCCTGATGAATTAATTCCAGCGGACGCTCAAGTTGAGATGGAAGCTAAGAAAGCTGCTGGGTATTTCACTGATGGTGAAGTTAAGAGCACAGATGATCTTGGTAAAGTTGTTGGTAGAAATTTAGAAGAGTAATAAAGGTATTAAAATGAATAAAGATATAGATTATATTTTAAGTGCTCAAGCAGTTAGAGAGAAAACAGCAAAGCTATTTGATCTAACAGTTGCAGGTAAAACAAACTTTGAATATCACGAAAGTAAATTAGAGGATGTTTCAAAGATTGTTTTAGAAGTTATTAGAGAAAATTATCCAGATTTAAAAATTCCTTTCCATTCAAGATGGGGACACTTTCAGGTGGGAGATGTCGATAGGAATTCAAAGCTCAATAAAGATTTAGAATCTTTAGATGCGATGGAAAAAGCTAGAACAAAACTAGACTTAGTTATCACTTCTGTTCTTTTAGATGCAGGGGCTGGACCAAACTGGAGCTTTGAAGAAGAGGGAAAAACCTTCAATAGAAGTGAAGGCCTAGGCGTTGCTAGCTGGCATATGTTTATGAATGGAGCCTTTTCTACAGATAACTCTAAGAGAGCTGATGCAACAAAATTGATGAGTATCTCTGGAAGTGATATTGAGAAATCTTTCCAAGTTTCTTCTTCTAATCCATTAGTTGGAGTTGAGGGAAGGGCCGGACTACTTGCGAGCTTAGGAAAGTGTATTAATTCTAAAGCAGATGTATTTGTAGGTGGAAGACCTGGAAATATTTTAGATTATATGAAGAATAAGCATGGAATGGAGTTTGCTGCTACTGACCTTTTAAAAGCAGTACTTACTCACTTTGGAGACATCTGGCCTTCTAGAATAAAGGTTGATGGAGTTTCTCTAGGAGATGTTTGGAGCCATCCTGCACTTGGTGAAAAAGATGATTTAAACTCTCTTGTACCATTTCATAAGTTATCTCAGTGGCTAACATACTCACTCATTGAGCCATTTGTAGAAGCTGGTTTCACAGTTCACTCTGTAAATAATATGACGGGACTAGCTGAATACCGCAATGGTGGTCTTCTAATAGATTCAGGTTTAATTACTTTAAGAGATCCAAAAATGATGGATGTTGCTCACAAGCCAGACAGTGAAATTATCATTGAGTGGAGAGCTCTAACGGTTAGTCTTCTAGACAAAATCGCAGATATTGTTAGAAAAGAATTAAACTTCTCCGAAGAAGAGTTTCCATTGGCCAAAGTATTAGAAGGTGGAACTTGGTGGGCAGGAAGAAAACTAGCTAAAGAAAAGAGAGTAGATCTATCTCCTCCTCTTAAACTAGATAGTGATGGAACAGTATTTTAAATTGGAGAGAATATGAAAAATAACTTACATGAAATAAATCACCCAGTACTTCAACATAAGCTCTCTTTATTAAGAGACAAGAATACTAACTCTAGAGCATTTAGAGATATTATGAATGAAATTGGTCGCTTCCTTGCTTATGAAGCAACCAGAGATATGAAAACAACAAAAGTTGATATTGAAACTCCTATTATGGGAGCATCTGTTCCAATTATTGAGAATTACCCAATGGTTGTCTCTGTTCTTAGGGCCGGAAATGGATTACTTGATGGTGTTTTAGATACCCTACCATTTTCTGCTGTAGGTTTTGTTGGAATGTACCGAGATAAGTTTATTAACAACACTGTTGAATATTATTTTAAGCTTCCTGAGAAGTGTGAGGGGAAAGATGTACTACTCTTAGACCCAATGCTTGCAACAGGTGACACAGCTATCTCTGCTCTTGATAGACTTAAGCAGTACAATGTTGGAAAGATCACTATGCTGACAGTACTTATTAGCCCTGAGGGACTAGAGAGAATTAATCACTTTCACCCAGATGTTGAAGTATATACAGTTAGTAAAGAAGATGGACTAAATGAAAAAGGATACTTGCTACCTGGACTAGGTGATGCAGGAGACAGACTATATAATACAAAATAGGGATAGCTATGGAAGTGACAATAGTTGGTGTTGCCGGAGGAAGTGGGTCTGGTAAGACAACATTCGCAAGAAGATTAAGAGAAAAGCTTGGTGAGAGTGAGTGTTGCGTCCTAGGGCAAGATAGCTATTACTTCGATCAGTCTAAGAGGTTTGATCACGATGGAGGGGCGGTTAATTTTGATCACCCAGACTCAATTGATTTTAATCTCTTGGCCAAGCATATCGCTGAATTAAAAAAAGGTAACTCTGTTAATGTTCCTATCTATGACTTTGCAACTCACTCAAGAAGCTCTGAAGGGGATACTCTAAGCCCTAGAAGATTGATATTTGTTGATGGAATACTCATTTTTTCTCAACCACAGGTTGTTGAAGAGTTAGACTATAAAATCTATATGGATTGTCCAGAGGACCTAAGGTTTGAAAGGCGCCTGTATAGAGATGTTCATGAAAGAGGAAGAACAAAAGAAGGTGTGAGAAACCAGTTTTATAAACAGGTAAAGCCAATGCACGATCTCTTTGTTGAGCCCTCTAAAGATGTTGCATGCGATATCATAAATGTTGAAAATTTTGATGATAGAGTTAAGCAATGGCATAAAAAACTTATTTTTTAATATAGTTCCACATTGATTCTCCCTCTCTTGGGAGAAGCTTTGTGGCATACTTCTTCTCTTTTTCAGTTAACTCTAAATATCCTCTGTCGTAATTCCAGCCATAGCCCCAGCGGTAGTCTGTTTTATAGTCTGGAATTCCTCCTACTGAGACTCCTAGATACATAAGAATTCCCATGGGAGCAGAAAAGTTTTTCTCAACACATGATTTAAGCTGGTTGTCGGCGCTAAGTTTCTCTTCCTTAGTTCCACCCATCCAATAGGCCTTATCGTGATTAAAGCAGCATATAAGCCAGGCATTTGGTCTCTCTCTAGTTCCATCAGGCCACTTAGAGCAACCATCAGAAGTAAATGAATTTAACTGCTTTGATAAAGGACGTTGTAGTTCTTTTTTAATATCATTTCTAGAAGTAGGGAGAATTGCACATGCTGATACAAGTATTAGTAGTATAAGAGTTCTAAACTTAGGCATGATTAAAGTCCCTTTTTTAATTACTCGTAAATAAACTCTTCATTAAGAGGATCATCTGGCGCAAGGATATACTTATTTAAATCCAGCGGACTGAAAATAAATTTAGGAACTCTTACTCTATAAAAAATTCCTCTCTCATGTGTATGAGTCGCCAATACGTTTGTTTTAGATACAACTTTTGAGTGAGCATCTCCAGCTTCATAGGGAACAAAGAGATCGTAGTGATCTTGTTTATCTAAGAAATAGTTAATAATACTCGACTTAAGATTAGTCATATCTTCTTTGTCATATGTTGAAACAAGATGACTATTTGGAGTCGTTCTAAGAATAATTTTTTGCCCAATAGGATCTGGGTGAAGGTCTTTCTTATTGAAGACTATCATTTGGTCCTTATCTGTAACTCCAAGCTCTCCTAGAACGGTCTGTGTAACCTCTAAGTGCTTCTTGTAATTTGGATCTGATATATCACAAAGAATAATTAGTAGATCGGCCTCTATGGCCGATTCTAACGTTGTCTTAAAACCATCGATTAGCGTATTGGGTAAGTTTGAAATAAAACCAACTGTATCAATTAGAATCATAGGTGGCTTTGTATCAGGGTTTAGCATCCTGTAAGTAGAGTCCAGTGTTGCAAAGAGTTTGTTTTCCTCTAAGACTTCAACACCACATAGTCTGTTCATTACAGAAGACTTCCCAGCGTTTGTATAGCCAACAAGTGCCGCTGTGACGGCCTTATTCTTTCTTTTCTTTTTCTGTTGTTCTCTCGACTTTCTAACTTCTTCTAGTTCTTTTTTAAAGAACTCTATTCTCTCTCTTACAATCCTTCTATCGAGCTCAATCTGTTGCTCTCCTTCACCACCACGTACACCAATACCACCCTTCTGTCTTGAAAGGTGAGTCCAAAAACCTGAAAGTCTTGGAAGTAGGTACTGAAGTCTTGAGATCTCAATTTGAATTTTTGCTTCTTTTGTTCTTGCGTGTTGAGAGAAGATCTCAAGAATAACATGGCATCTATCAACAACTGAGAGGCCTGTTAGATTTTTTATATTTCTAATTTGAGAAGATGTTAATTCGCAATCAAATACTAGAAGTGAAGAACCTTCTTCTTTAGCAGCGTCAGCAATTTCTTTAATTTTTCCGGAACCAAGAATGGTGGCCGGATCAACTGACTTTCTATTTTGAACATACTCATCACCATTTTCAATACCAAGAGTGTTTAATAGTTCTCTTAACTCATTGAGTGATCTCGCCGTATCTTTCTCTGTACTGTGTTCTTCAAATTTTGGACAAACAAGAGAGACAAGAGAAGCTCTGGCATCTTTTGAAATATGGAATTCATTATCTAGCATATTGTATCTTTGTTACTTGGTTATCAATTAGTCTTGTGCTTCCAATCTTTAGAGCACCTAAGATAACTGCTGAGTTCGTTTTTGGAGTTATTTCCTGTAAGTTTTCACTATCTAGTATTTCAAGATACTCCCACCTGGAGTCCTTGATAATAGGCTCTAGTAGAGAGTTTAAATCTATACTAGCGTCTAAGTATGTTTGATTGGTTAATATATCAGAAATTTTATTTAATGTTTGATTTAATTCAAGAGCTTCTAATATTTGTTGATCGCTTAAGTATTGGTTGCGACTTGATTTTGCAAGTCCTGACTCCTCTCTTACAATAGGCATTGTTTTTACCTCTACCGGTAAGTCTAGGTCATTGACCATCTTTTTAATAACTAATTGTTGTTGAAAGTCTTTTTGTCCAAAGTAAGCAGTTTTAGGTGCCGCTATTTTAAATAGCTGATAAACAACAGTTGTCACTCCATCAAAGTGACCGGGTCTAGATGCTCCACAAAGATTTTCAGTGAGACCTTTTATAGATATGGTCGTGCTAAAGTTGTCTGGATAAATTTCTTTTGGATCACTCGGAGAGAGAATCAATATATCTCTATCTATTGAAAGAGATTCAATCTTTTGAATATCTTGCTCTAAAGTTCTAGGGTATTTGTCAAAGTCTTCATTTGGCCCAAACTGTAGGGGATTTACAAATATTGTGACAATTGTAACTTCATTTTCTAAGGCAGACTGTGAGATTAAACTTAAGTGACCACTATGAAGATTTCCCATCGTTGGTACTAACCCAATACTTTTACTAGTAAGTGATTTTCTATATTCTTTAAATTCATTTACCTTATTAAATAATTTGATCATAGAAATTCCTGCAGAACTTTCATTGAAAGTTCCTTCTTAGTCAGCTCTCCATTGAAGAAAATCTGACCATCTCTTAGTAAGCTATATGTTGCTTGGTCGGTAGCAAAGCCTTGAGTAATCTTGTCATTATTTGTTAGACCACTAGAGACATGTGTTCCTATTAGAAGGTCTACTTTCTTTCGGTTCCACTTCTCTAAAAGAACACTCTCTGTCAGGTTCGTTTCAGCTGCAAAACCAATAACTTTTAATTTTGCTGTTTTGTTCTCTAGAACACTTTTTAAAACATCAGGAGCTGTTGAAATTTCTAAACTATTATTTAGTTGATTCTTTTTTAGTTTAGAATCTCCCTGAATGAATTCAATATCTGAAATAGCTGCTGCAGAGATATATGCATCAGCATCTTTTACAGACTCTGTAGCCGCCTCAAGCATATCCCTTGTAGAAACTACTCTTATTAAATTAAATGCAGGATGTGAGATAAGTAGGTCTAGTTTCTCAGTAGCATTCTTTCCAGCAATAACCGTGACTTTAAATCCACTTGCGAGCAGATTTTTTGCCATTTCAAATCCAGTCTTTCCACTAGAGGCATTTGTTAAATATCTAACAGGATCTATACTCGCAATGGTAGCTCCTGTTGTGATCACTATCTTCTTTTCTTTACCATTAAAGTCTAATGTATCAATAAGCTCACTTATGACTTCAATAGAGGCTAGCTTTCCAGCACCAATATCACCACAGGCAAGCTCTCCTTCTTTGGTTGGAGATACAAAGACCTGTGGAAGAGTTTTAATCTTTTCTACTAAATCTAAATTCTCTTTTACAAATGGATGGGTGAGCATCTTTGTATTCATGGCCGGAAATAATAATATTTGCTTTGACTGATCTATCGCTAAAAAGATTGAAGAAAGTAAGTCATTAGCTGCGCCATGAGCAAATGTAGAAAGGGTATTTGCTGAAAGTGGTGCAACAACCAACTTGTCTGCCCACTTCGCTAATTCAATATGAAGGACTGTCGAATCTCTTTGCTCAGTTCCTGGGTAGTTAAAATCATCTAATGAAGAGAAAACTTCTTTAACCCCAAGGTACTTATAAACCTGAGGACGCACGAATTCCTCTGCTCCTCTTGTTAGAACAACTTTTACTTCATGGCCGTTATTAACTAAAAGCCTGGCTAAATCAAATGTTTTATAGGCCGAAATAGACCCACAAACACCTAGTAGAACTTTCATATCTCTCCAGTATGAGGTTTATAGACCGGGTGAGTTAGATTGAATAGACGCCAGGTGTTGTTTTTTATGTAATTTAAGTAGGTTAGGTGAATGATTCTGACAATTTTTCTCTATAGTGATATAATGTCGTTCAATTAAAAGGAGTATTATATGAATTTCGGAAAATTTACTGTGGTAAGTGATAGAAATGTTCAAGCGCTTGAAGAAACACATGAAGAAATGATCTTTAATTTAGACCATATTGTATCTGTAAAACCTATTAAGATCCCAATGGCCGAGAAGGTTATTGATGGTTTTTGGATAAGAACGACTAACGGTAAGAAGTATAGAGCTATTGCAGCACCAGATGTTATTAAAGATCTATTGCATAAGTAAAAATGCTTGGTGAAATACTTCTTGGGCTAGTTCCTATAATATTTTTGATTACTGGTTTAATCCTTTTAATTAGCGATCTTATTTATTTCCTATATGGAAAAGAGATCGTAGGGAAAGTTGTTGCCACTGAGAAGTATATTGCTAGATCTGTTCAGCGTAATAACTCTAGACAGCTAATGTTTCGAGATTTAATTGAATTTCACTTCAATGGCTCATCATATTTATTTTTCACAGCGGGAAAGAATTATATCTCACGAAGTATTGGTAGCTCTGTATTAATTTACTCTTTAAAAAATAGTTACGAATTTGTGAGACTTAAGAAGTCCTACCATCTCTTTTTAGGGATGATCTTTACTGTTGCAAGTTTAGCTATTGGATATTTTATGGTCTATAAATCTTTTGACCATATCAATTTCTTATATTCTTGTATTTTAACTATCATTGCTCTTCCTTCCTTTCATAGCTTCTTGAAGAAAAAGTCTAAGGGGAAGTTTTCAATTGATATGCTTTTCAAAACTCAGTTTGTAAAAAGAGAAGACCTTGAAGGAAGAGAAATATTTTGGAGTTCAAAAGAGCTCAATTCTGAAAAGTCTAAGAATGCCAAAGTTGGACTGTGGATCACATTTGTTTTTATTATTTTCTACTCTTTCATTTTTAAAGTCTGCTTTGATAAATTAAGACCTAATGAAATAGATATACTTAAAAACTTTTTCTTTGAATTTAAAGATTTTGATTTATTAATTGATGGGATGAAGTCGGGACCAATGATTGGTTTTGTTTTTTGCTTAGTAATGGTCCCGCTCTTATTTCATAGTGTTCTATATTCTCTTAGAAGGCTCTAATAAACCTTCGCTTTTGCTTGAATAAATGAGTAGTAAAATACAGCATTGGGATCACTCGCAACCTGTCTCATTTCCTTTTTCATTCCCTCTACCACTTCAGGAGTTACTCTTTCTGCTTTTATCAATTGGTCAGCAGCTGACAGTAGAAGCTCATGCCAAAAGTCTATATATTCTTTTCTCTGCTTTGGTCTTCTGTTATCTAAGTGCCAAGTTACAGTTTCAACATGAATATCTTTATATCCTTGTTGTAAGAGTAAGTTACCAAGCTTGGCCCCAACGAATGGGTCACCATTTGTATCATATTGGTAATCATTAAATGCCATCCAGTATTTCCAAACATTAGGAGAGTAAGGATCTAAAAGAAATGATGAGTTTAGAACTTCTGTAATATAAACAGGAGATCCTGGTCTTAGAACTCTTCTCACTTCACTTAAAACTTTTGCAGGGCTAGGAATGTGCTCTAGTACCCAACAGAGAAATGCCCCATCAAACTTTTCACCTTCAAAGCCCATGTCTGTAGCATCCATTTCCTTATAATCGTAACGACCCTCAAAGCCTCCAAGCGACTTTAAGTAATTTGCTGCCGTCTCGAGCTGCTTATCTGATCTGTCGATTCCTGTTACATTTAAATTTGGGAATCTTCTAAGAAGAATTTCAGTCTGTGCACCAACACCACTACCAACTTCTAATATATTCTTTTGTTCTGAAAAGTTGATTTCTTTATAAACAGTATACTCTGCAAACTTGGCCTGCTTTGCCAGTCTCATTTGCTCAGTATTACTAAAACCATGTAGGTATGGGAAATCTGTTTTTTCAGTCATAATTAATCCTTTAAGTTATTCTTAACTAGATATAAGTATATTTCATAAAGAGAGTAGTGGATGAGATTTTTTTCAAATTTAATCACACCTTTAAAGGTATTCTCTAAGACCTCATTAAATAAGGAACTATTTCCACCACTTAGATAGATTTCATTTATTTGATGTTCTTTTAAGAGCTTTTCAAGCCAGGCAACCTGAGAATATTTCATGGCATTTTCAATGGCCGATTTAGTTGAGCCTGGAATTTCTAAGTCTGGAATCAAAGAATTTGAATTTCCAATTTGTGGAAGTTCTGCTCCAGATGAATAAGACTTTAAAAATGTTTGAATTCCTGGAAAGATGTATCCACCTTTCATTCCATCATCTTGAATAAAGTCTACTGTTGTAAAAGTTCCTGCATCAATTAGTAGTGTAAGTCCTGGCAATTTATTCTTATAGACGTAGTATCCTTGGTGAAGTCTATCTTCACCTAGAGTCATTTCATAATGAACAGGCATCTCTAGAAATGACGTCTCTTTTCTAAATTTCTTTAGAGAAATATACTTCAGGTTTGAGATATTACTTGAAGGTCCAACACTAGAGGCTATCGAATCAATTTCTGAGTCAAACCTATATTCTTTTAACGGGCTAACAAAAGTAAGTTGCCCGTCCTTAAAGATTCCAACGTGAGGATGGCTATTGCCATTATCAATGGACTGAAGGTTGTACATTGGCTTTTGCTGTCTCTTGATTTTTATTTAGATAGTTTGTGATGAGCTCACTCTTAGTCTTAAAGAGATTCGCTATTGGTGTACAAAATTTTGGAGGTCTATTTGGACCAAGTTGAAGCAAGTCATTTAGTACTAATACTTGTCCGTCCGTTTTATTTCCAGCACCAATACCTATTGTAGGTATTGAAAGCTCATTAGTAATAAGTGTTGCAATCTCTTCTTTTACGCATTCAAGAACAACTGCAAAGACACCTGCTTTTTGAAGATTCATTGCTGCTTCTAATAGCTTCTTAGCAGAATCTTCATTCTTTCCATGAACATAGTAACCACCAAGCTCATGAACTGATTGAGGGGTAAGACCAATATGTCCCATCACTGGGATACCTATTTGAGTTAGTCTTTGAATTAATTCTAATTGATATGGGAAAGCACCTTCAAGCTTTACTGACTCTACTTGTGAGTATTGAAATAACTCTGTCGCACTTTGAATTCCTTGCTCAACTGTTGAGTAAGTACCAAAAGGTAAATCAGCAACAATGAATTTATTAGGAGCACCTCTTTTTACAGCGGCAGAAAATATTTTCATTTCCTCAAGTCTTACAGGCACAGTAGTATCATAACCAAGCATGACATTACCGAGGCTATCACCAACAAGAAGGAAATCAACTTCTGTTTCATTTAACATTTGCGCAGATTGAAAATCGTAGCAAGTTAACATTTGCAATGACTTATTTTCATTTTGAAGTTTATGATTTTTAATCTTTAAAGTAGTTAGCTTTCTCAAATTAATCCTACTTGTTTATTAGCTCAGGGGCTAACTCATTATGAGTCTCTGTAAGTTCTTCTTTTGCCCATCTCTCTAATACACTAGATCGTAATGTATTGAAATCAAGACCTTTACACTCTGTAAAAAAATCCTGATTCCAGATGTCATTTAGTAGGGAATCTAGTTTTTTATCATACTCTTCGTCAAATAATAGCTTTTGTGCCTTCTCTCCGCCGAGGAGAGCATTGGGGCTAATTAGCTTAAAGAACTCGACTGGTCCCATTTTCACCATTGCATCAGCTATGAGCTTTACCTCTAGCCAACACTCTAAGTATGCGATTTCTCGTTTGACACCTTTAGATCTAAGCTTATTATAGGCCTGGAGTGCTCCATAAGGGAGAATTGAGCAAAGTAGAGACTGCTCACTGAATAAGTCTGCATTAGTTTCTTCTAGAAAGGTCGTCTCGTATGGCCCTGCAGTTATTCCAATATCTCTTGCAATAGATATTATAAGTTCAGTGGCAGACTTAGAGTTTTCTTTTGGTATATCTTCAACTGAGTAGGCCGCACCAAGTTTTCCTTTGTTTTCATATTGAAATCTTAACTCACTGGCAATTGCCTTTGGAGCAAGAAGTAGGTGGTTAAAATTTGAAAATTTCTCTTTAAAATTAAAGGCGGTATAACTATATCCGTGTGCGTAAATGATATTTGTCCCAACTGGAAGTTTTGGATAGATCTCTTCTAGAGTTTCAAGATGAGTATGATCAGGAGTTAAAAGGACATATGTAGAAGATACTTCAGTTTCAATCTCTGAAAGTAATATCGTTTTAAAGCCTTTTTCTTTAGCTACTGAAATAGACTCTGAACTATCACGTAGAGCAATTTTAATATTTCTTCCCGAGTCTCTAAAATTGTGTGCCCACGCCTTTGCCTGAGAACCATATCCTATGATTACAATGTCATTCATTTGAAACTTTCCTTTGTGTAGTCAAATAGTTATCATTGGTGAGTCGTATTATCAATGAAGGTCTATACTTGTGAAAGCTATTATATACAATAATCACCAAACATTTCTCCCTGAAGACTGGGAAAGACTAGGGCTTAACAGAGGTCTATTCTTTGGTGAGTCTCCATTTACGACAATGAAGCTAAGTGGTGGTACTTATATTGCTTTGGAGTTTCATTTAAGGAGACTATCTCGTTCAATATACTTTCTGTGGAATGCTGATTTTAAAGAATTTGAAGAAAGTATAATGAAAGGTCTTAAAGAGCTCTACGAATCGAATGGAGATTATTATTTCAGAATTACTTTTGTAAAAACTCTTAATGAAGAAGTTGATTTCTTTATTTATAAGCTTCCCTATGAAGATAAAGAGGGGAGTATTCACCTACAAAAATCTGATGTTATTCGTGGAAAAACTAATATACCAAACTATTTAAAAATAGGAAATTACCTTGAGTACTCTTTAGAGCTTAGAGAGAAGAAGTGTACAGAGTTAGTATATTTCAACTTTGAAGGCTCTCTTTTAGAGTGTGGTACAAATAATATTTTTCTAGTTAAGAATAATCAAGTTTTAACTCCAGCACTAATTCCAGGAATTTTAGATGGTGTTACTAGACACTTATTATTGGACTTCTTAAGAATAAATAATATTCCAGTCAAGGAAGGAAATCTTACGGTTGAAGACTTAAATGAAAGTGATGAGATTTGGTTAACTAATGGACTTAAAGGTATTCGAGCTGCTGAGACATTAGAAAGTAAAAAGTTATCTAATAAATTATTAACAAGAATAAAAAAAGAATTTGATTTGTTTGTGAGAGAATATGGCGAAGCGTAAGTTAGAAGTTAAGTGTCCTAACTGTAAAAAGAAGTTTAATTATTACGATAGTGAATTTAGACCATTTTGTTGTGAACGTTGCAAAATGATCGATATGGGACATTGGTGGAATGAGAGTTATACTGTTCCTGTTAAAGGGAATGTGGATTCAGAAATGGAAGTTGATGAATTTGAAATAGATGAAAGTGATCAAGGTCTTGGGAATTTCTACGATGAAGAATAGTAAGAAAAATATTTTAGATGCTTTAAAGTTTTCTTTGGAATTATCTTATAGTGCAGGAAAGATTTTATTAAAACATCAGACAAAACTTAGTTCCTTAGAAATTACAAGTAAACAAGCTCAAGGCGTTGCCTCTACAGCAGACCTCGCTTCAGAGAAATTTATAATTAAAGAGATCTCTAAACGATATCCTACTCATGACATTTTGGCCGAGGAAAGTGCATATGTTCAATTTGGGGATGCTAAAGATGCTTATCAAGTGTTCAAAGAAAGAGAGTGGACATGGGTCATTGATCCTTTAGATGGGACAAATAACTACCTTAATGGACTAGATTACTATGCTGTTTGTATTTCTCTGCTCCACTTTGGAAAACCTGTTCTAGGTGTTGTCTATAGACCATCTAATGGAGATTGTTATTACGCTTCACTTTATGGTGAGAGTAGATTCTTAAATACTCAAAAGTCGTTAAAATCTAAAAAAATATATTCTAATACAAATAAAAAGAAGCTTAAAGAGGCCATGCTGAGTACTGGTTTCGTTACAGAGAAGGGAAGATGCTTTGATACAGAGTTTGAGCAATTTGTTCAGATAATGAAAAAGTCTCGCGGTATCAGAAGAATGGGAAGTGCTGCTCTTGATCTTTGCTTAGTTGCTAGTGGTGTATTTGATGGCTTCTGGGAAAGTGGTCTTGCCCCATGGGATATGGCCGCAGCAGGAATTATATGTGAACAGAGTGGGGTTAAGGTAACTGACTATGAAGGTCGGGCTTTTCAACCTTTTACTAATTCTATAATTGCTGCAAGAACACCCTTTTACAGAGAGCTTAAATCACAGTTTAAACGTTAGTAATTAAGGTTCACCTGTTGACAAAAATTCTCATCTCTCTATAATTTTACATAGATATAACTTATAAGTATTCCAAGGATGGAAGCGTGACAGAGACACTAAAAAGGTTCGTAAGAGAAGTAGCTCAATTTAATGATGAAACTCTTATTATAACTTTGTCTATTTTAGTATTAATATTAGTAATTCTTGTTGGCTATTGGCACTATAACAAGAAGAAGTTTCACCAATTATCTCACCAGATTCCGGCCAGTGTTTTAAAGAATTATTTGGACTCTATTATTCAAAATTCTACATCACTTAAATCGTCTCTTTTTAGAGGTGGTGGTCTTGATATTGGAGAGGGGATTCCTTCAGTAGTTTCTATAAAAGACTTACCTTCAGGAAATGTTTCTATAGGTGGAGATAGTTCTGAGGAGCTAAATCAGAAGATCGCAGAGATTGCTTCTTTAACTCAGAGACTAACTGATAAAGATAGACAGATTACAGAGCTTGATAACAAGTTAAGAGACTTACAAGCAGCATCTCTAAACTCTGACGGTGGTTCATCAGAAGAGGTTCAAATTCTTCAAGATGAGATTGAGTCACTAAGAGCACAACTTGCGGCCGCAGGAAATAATACTGGCTCAGGTGATAATGAGGCCATGGGTAGAGAGCTTGCTAGTGTAACAAAAGAAAGAGATGAGCTAAAAGAAAGGCTTATGGAATATGAGATCATTGAAGAAGATCTTGCTAACTTAAAAAGACTTCAACAAGAAAATGATCAATTGAAAAAAACAATATCAGATTTACAAGCTGATGGACCTAGTGCTCCTGCAGAACCAGTGGCTGAAGATCCAGCTGCTGTTGAAGAACCTGTCGCTGAGGCTCCAGCTGATGAAGAAGAGGATCTTGAAGCACAAATGGCCGCTGCTATTTCTGAGTCTACTCCTGCTGAAGCAGCTCCGGCCGCAGAAGCGCCAGCTGAAGATGTCCCTGAAAATGAGGGAGAGCAGAAGTCTGCCGAAGAACTATTATCTGAATTTGAAAAAATGCTAGGTTAAATCACTGTAAGGATGAATATGAAAAAAATAATTTTAATTACACTATTATCTTCTTCACTTTCATCCTTTGCAAGCGTTGACTCTAAAGCAACCAATAAAGTCATAACTGAAAGCCTACTTAAGAAATTTTCTAAGAGCACAACTAAAGAAGAGTTGATTGCGCTTAAGAAAGAGGTTCTATCTCATACAGGTAAGTCTGTTCCTGCATTAGTAAAAGTTATGAAGAATGAAAAGTATCCAGAGAAAAATAGATGGGTTGCTACATTCATGCTTGGTAAAGTAATGGGAAAGAAATCGGCTCCTTTTATTGCAAAATTTTTAAAACATCCAAGTTGGGTGATGAGAATGGCCTCCCTTAAGACGTTATTAGCACTTAAGGGGACTGAGTATAAGAGAAAGTTTAGTGATGCCTTAAAAGATAATTCATTTATTGTAAGGTCTCAGGCATTAGATAATATTTCTAAATTGAATCTTACTAGTGAAGCCCCATTTGTTTGGCAAATGCTTTATGACAAAAGAAATTATTATGCTCCTAAGAAGGGTGTATCTCCAAAGGTTGCAAACTTAAAAAGAACAAATATTATCAAGAAAGCTATTTTAACAATTGGTGATTTGAAGTTTGAAAAAGCAAAAGCTCCACTTCTTTCAATGATTCAAAAAGAAAAATATAAAGATATCTTTTCAGAAATAAATACTTCGTTAGAGAAAATTACTGGTAAGAAAGCTCCAAAAGGTAATGATCAAATTAAGACAATGTTTTGGAAGAAAGTAGCAATTGCCAATAAAACGATTTAACTAGAAGGCCTCTTCAAGTTCTTTTGACTTTCGCTCTTCTATCTTTTTTAGTTTATTATCTATTGAGATAATTCTTTCTATTCTATAGAGAAGTGACTTTTCGATTATTCCATCTGATCTAACAACTTTCCATCCTTGAAGAAAATCTTGTTCAACCATTTGTCTTTTGAAAATCGTTATCTTTGCAACTTCTCTAGAACCGCTAAAACCTTTCACGACATTAACGATTAACTTAAACTTTGCGGCCTTAACCGCGTCTCTACTACCAAATGAATCTGCAAAATTTAGTTGAAGAGTATTATCTATCCATCTAGTCTTAATAACACCTGCTTCTTGATTTTGAAGTGCTAAGTCATATTTCTGCATGATCTGAAGTACAGCTTGCCATGTTTGATTGTAGGTAGACTTAAATAGCTTAGAGGGAATCTCAAACTCTTCTGAGATCTCCTGAAACTGCTGATAACTCGAGCATCCGCTAAAATTAAGTGGTAAGGCCAATAAAAGAAGGAAACTTCCTCTTTTTATTAGATTTTTTATAAGAATAAGATAATAAAATTGTTTTAACATTGTTATAATTTTAACTCAGATCATTTATACACCCAAGAAAATATTGAGAAAGTTATGAGTAAAATTAAAATATTAAGAGATGTTCTAAATTTAGAAGCAAAATCTATCGAATTAGCTGCGAAACGCTTAAATAATGAGTCTATTTTAAAAATAGAGGCAATTTTTAATGAATTAATTCAAACTGGTGGAGACATAGTTTTTTGTGGAGTAGGAAAATCTGGCCTAATTGGAGCAAAGCTCGCATCAACTTTCACTTCTCTTGGACTAAGATCCTTTCTCCTACATCCAACTGAGGCCCTTCACGGTGATCTTGGTCGAGTTAGAGAAAATGATGTTATCGTCTTTTTATCTAAGTCAGGAACAACTGAAGAGATCTTAAAAATATTACCATTCTTAAAGAGTAAAAAATCAAATACTGTGGGACTTCTTGGTGCTGTTCGCTCTCCAATAGGGAATGAATGCGCTGTTGTCTTTGATTGTAGTGTTGAAAAAGAAGCTTGTATCAATAACCAGGCACCCACAACTAGTTCAACTGTAGCTCTTGCTATGGGAGATGCCTTAGCTGTTCTCTTTGAGCATATTGTTAACCTTTCAAAAGAGGGGTTTGCTGAGAATCATCCAGGTGGTTTTCTTGGAAAAAGCTTAAGAATGAAAGTCAGTGACTTAATGTGGAAGAGGTCAGATTGCGCTATTGTTGATTCATCTGCAACATTAAAAGATGTTATCTTGGCAATGACTAATAAGCCCTTAGGTGCATGTGCAGTCATTGATAAAGATAAATTTGTTGGACTCATTGTTGAGGGAGATATTAGACGCTGTCTCTCTACTGGAGATGGCAATCTTTCTGTGTCTGTTAAAACCTTTCTAAATGAAAAGCCATCCTTTGTTACAAGAGATACTTTAGCTTTTGATGCTTTAAGGCTGATGGAAGAGAGAGACAGTACAATTGCTGTCGTTCCTGTCCTGGATAAGAATGAGTTCTTTGGATTTTTAAGATTGCATGACCTATTAAAGGCAGGTCTTAGTCCAAGTTCCTAGTTCTTCTCCCGATAGTTAGTGAGATAATAATGAGTATCATCACAATAAAGAGTGTTGGGAAAATACCATAGTCTTGATAAATCGTTTTGGACCTATCTTTTGTTTTAAGGGTGACGTCTTGTACGGCCTCTTTAAAAACAGGTGTTCTCTCAGTTTCACTACCATCTTGGTAAATAATTGAAGTAATTCCAGTGTTAGTCATACGTACAATTGGAATATTAAACTCTAGAGCTCTCCACTTTGCTAGAAATAGATGCTGTTCAGGCTCAGAAGTTTCACCATACCAGCTGTCATTTGTTAAATTAATTAGAAAGTTTGGCTGTGTGTTAAGAGTGTTTAGATTATTTCTAATAAAGTTTGAAAAAAGTATTTCATAGCAAATGGCCGCACTAAAAGGTGTCCCTTTTTGTGTTTTAAATAACGTGAAGTTCTTTCCATTGGCAAAAAATGAAATGTTTTGAATATACTTTGCAAAATACTGATTCAAAGATCCAAAGGGAAGTCCTTCTCCAAATGGAATAAGCTTCATCTTGTGAAATTTATCTTTCAGTTTTCCATCTTTTGCAAAGTGAAAGGCGGTATTGTATTCAGTTTGAAAGTCATTTTCATTTTTATTAGATGATCTATCATATCCTCCGGTGAAGACTTCTGCATTTGTAAGTCTCGATACTTCCTTTATTAAGTCGGGAGTATACCTAGCATCTGTAGACATCTTGATTGAGTTTAAGAGCCTTGGATAAGCAGTCTCAGGCCAAATAATTAGATCTAAAGGCTCTGTACTTTCTTTAGTACTTAGCTTTAGGTAGCGCTCAAAAACTTCATTAAAAGCAAAGGGTTTACCACTCTCTGAATTTACTTTTACAAAATTTCCAATATTTGCTTGAACTAGCCTTAAATTGTGTGAGACGGAGTCAAACTCATCTGTTTTCTTTAAAGGAAGTGCAATATTTGCGAGTAGAAAAACAAAGGCAGTCACAAGAGATAGCTTTTGTAGCCTGTTGTATTTTAATTTATGAGAGATTGTAAGAGCTAGCCAGAAGTTTATAAATGAAAATATAGGGGCTCCAAAAATAGGAGCTAATCCTAAGTAAGGAGCAAGGCTAAGCCAGCTGTGACCAACATGTGCCGGGAATTGTTGAGGAGTAAACCTTTCTACTAAAGTGAGTGCTAGCGCGTAGATTAAATGTCTACTAGAAACAGAGGCAACTAGTGATGAAGACTTAATTGAAAATCTTTTATATAGGCGATGACCTAAGACAAAGATAATCAGATGAGGGCAAATAATAAGAGAGAAAAATAGGCCAAGAGTCCAATTGAATGGGAAAGGAATATCTCCAAATACTCTTAGTGTTTCAGGGATCCAATAGTATCCTAAAATATTGTAGCCAATAGAAAATGAGAGAACACTTAAGAGATCAAGCCAGATTGATCTTTCTAGCATTTCATTTTTAGTAAAAGCTAGTGAATATAAGAGGAGCGACATTCCTATAATTGTTCCAAGGGGGAACGATGGGGCAAACTCCATCGGAAATGATGTCGCGTAAAATAATCCACCAATTAATGGTATTAGGATTGTTGTGATCCCTTTGTGTGAAAACGGAGAATTCATAGTTATCTCTTTGTATTAAAATTTGTCTTGATGATACTTATCAAACAAGAAATTGCCAATTTTGAATATTTAATAGTACAATTTTAATATGGAAGTACAAATAGACCCAAGGAAGGGTAATTCAAATTTTTTAAAATCACCAATTAAAGATATTCAGCGTTGTCAGCAGTGTAGCTCTGTTTTTATTGATAATGGTGAGTGTGAAACTTGTGGTTATCAACTCAATTATGATTTCTTAGGGGATCCTCTTGGCGACAAAAGCTTTTATAGCATTAGAGAGAACTACTGGGAAAACCTAGGCCCATTAACTCGACTACATGAAGACCTTGAGCACTTTGATTCTCCAAAATTTAATAGATATAAAAGAAAGATTCTAATGAGATATAATGTTCTCTTAGATTACTTCTATAATAGAAGCACTTATAGGCTAGAAGATAGAAATCTATACCTTCAAGAATTTACTGACCTTATCATTGAGTTGGTAAAGTACGATGTAAATGAAAAAGAGTTATGGAAGAATGTTGATGAGAGTCCTGAACTTCAAGCACTCTATCAAAAGATAAACGAGTCTATAAACTATGCTAAGGAAGTAAAGGATCAATCTCCATCTCTTCTTTTAAGTTTATTAGATTATAAGGTATTTGGTCTAGTGAGGGTTGGCGTGATAGCGTTTACGTTCTTAGGGGGGCTAGGTGTCGTTTCAGCTGCGCTATCGTTATACCGTTTTATGCTTTTTAATTATTAATTAGTTCTTCTTAAAAAGATCTTTCCTTTTTCGCTCTTCTTATTAAACTTTTGAGCTACTTCTCTTTTTACATTTGAATCTTTTGCAATATTCGTTGGTTGGTTTGACTCTCTTGTAAACTCTGCTGCTAGTGTATGTGCTTTTGAAGCATCTAACCTTCCACCTGAAGAGCATTTTGTAGTAAGTGTAATCTCTTGTTTAGCAGATTTTTTAATAATTAGTTTTAAGTCCTCTGCAGATAGTTGTGGGTAATGAGATTTAATCAATGCAGCTACTCCTGATACAAAGGCAGTTGCTTGACTTGTTCCTGTTAAGTATCCCGATCTACTATGAGGTAGAGAAGACTTAATTCTATACCCTGGAGCAGAGATATCTACTGTCTTCTTTCCATAGTTTGAAGAAGAAAGAACCTGCTTTGTTTGGTTGTGAGCAGTAACAGTTATAATATTCTTTAGTCCGTAACTTGCTGGGTAATAAGCATTATCTTTATTATCAATATCTGATTCTTCATTTCCAGCAGCTGCAACTACAAGAATTCCTTTTTCTTCAGCTTTCTTTAGGATTTCAAGCTCACGTCTGTCTGGCTCTGGTCCTCCACCTGAGTAATTGATTACATCAACACCCATGCTTACTGCGTACTCTAGAGCTTCAATCGTAGAGTTTAGGTTATCTTGTCCATTTGCTGTTTTATTATAGTATTTAAGTGTAAGTATTTTCACTTTTGGAAATACACTTTTTACAATACCGGCCACGTGTGTACCATGACCGTGATCATCATTAGGCTTATTTGCCGCTGTCTTTCCTTTAGAGAAATCAACACCGTAGTTTAGTGCACTTTCATGTCCTTGAAGAACGTGTATATTATTTTTTAGAAATGGGTGATCTGGATCAATTCCTGTGTCGATAACTGCTACAACAATATCTTTCTTTTTCTTGTAGTTTTTCCAAGCTTCAATAAGGTTGATTGAAGACGTTTTATTGTCAGGATCAATTCCCCAGCTCGCGTAGGACGACTTTAGCATGTTGAGATCTAATGATTGTGCATCTCTAACAACAGCTTTACTTGCTTGGAAGTATTTCTTCTTTGTTATCTTCTTAAGCATTGCAGGGGATAGACTAGACTTTCTAGCTGATCCTGAATCGGCAAGTGCAGAGTGAGTAACTAGACTTAGAGATAGGCCTAAGCTTAGAAGTACTTTAATGAGTTTTGGTCTAAGTTGTTTTGACATTAGATTAGTCTCCATCGCAATAATAATCGATTTTTTTAGAAATGTCTCTTTTGAGAACACTTCAGTATTCTCTTGTTATATAAGCAAGGATTGGGCCAATAAATAGCTTATGTATTCAGGTAGTTATCTAAGTGAAGTGTGTAGAAAATTGTCTAACCTTAAGAAAAGTGTATAAAAAATAGGCAATTTGTCGAAGAGGCCGTCTAAAGTTTAGCAGGTCAATATGATGACAAAAGCTTGTGCGAAATGACCCTAGTTTCATTGTGAATGGTCTAACAACTCGAAAATAGATTATCTAAGTTGGCATCTCAATTGCTTTATAGGTAGGTGTGATCACGGATAGATCACAAACTAGTAACAAGGATGTTGAAATGAAATCAGTACTATTATCTCTCTCATTTACTTTCACTGTCTTACTTACAATGACGTCGTGTCAGAGCCAGGGAAGTCGATCGCTTAGAAACCTTGAAGATGTTAGAAGTGAAATCATCTTTAAAAGTGATGCTAGACTCGAAATGGAAGTTGCCAGAGTTGTTAAAACTGCCTCCCAGACTCAATCCGTAGAGTTCTTTGAACCAATAATGAACTAAGATACTTTGATGCAGATGTAGTGGGAGAAACTTCCCGCTAAAACAAAGAGGTGCCATATAGCGTGGGTATAAGGGATTTTTTTTAAGGAATAAAAAATAACTCCTACAGAATAGAAACCACCACCGATTGCTAGCCACTTTATTCCATCTGCTGAAAGTTCTGGCTCTACTTGTGGCCAAAAGAAAACTACTAACCATCCCATCAGTAAATATGTTGATGTGGATATAAGCTTATTAGACTTCTTTACTTTTAATTTATAAACCGTACCCACTAGGGCAATTGACCAAACTATAACAGTAACTAAGGTTCCTGTTTCTCCTCCAACTCTATTGAGCATTAGGGGAGTGTAGGAGCCTGCAATAAGGTAGTAAATACAGATATGATCTAGCTTCTTAAAGAGCGCTTTCTTTTTTTCACTTTTAACCATGTGGTATAACGAAGAAGAAGTGTAGAGAGCGATTAAAGAAAGTCCATATGCGAGATAGCTGATAATGGCCGTATTATTATGGGACTGAATACCTATGATAATTAAAGATATTAGCGCGTAAACTGAGAGGATAACTCCAAGTATATGTGTTAAGTAGTTTGCAATTTCTTCATTCTCAGTATATCCACTGACGTTCTTTGCTTTCATTTATGTACTATATCTGTTTTAAAATAAATTGGTAGGGAATGAGGAGAGTATTACATTAATTTTACATAAAAAAAGGAGCAAATAAATTGCTCCTTAAGTTTAAATTTTATTTTGGAAATTTAGCTTATACGACTGAATCTTCCTTGTTCTCGCTCTTGCTCTTCAGCATGTGTAATACAAAGAGTAGTCCATGGTTGGTTCTCAAGTCTCTTCGCCCCAATAGGGTCATCGCAGTCTTCACAGAATCCATAAGTACCGTCTTCAACTCTCTCAAGGGCTTCCTCTATCGCTCTTAGCTTAGAAAGCTCTCTTTGGCGCATATTGAAAGTAACCTGTTGATTTATCACACTTTGTGCAAGGTCTGTTTCATCAGCTAAATCGTCGCTTGAGATCTTTAGATCTTCAGTTGATTTTAATAGCCCGCCATTAAGAATATCCTGACGTTTTTTTAGTAAAATTTCCTTAAAGTGTTCGAGATTGACCTTTCCCATACTATTCCTCCTTGAATACTTGGCAACAACAATTGGTTTATGTTGAGCATGGTTGGCCCACACAATATTGTAAACATTGGCCGTGTACAATACAAGCTAAAAATTATGCAGGGTGAATAAGCAGGATTTATTGTAATAGAAGATTAAGGCAGTCAGGTAAAAAGGAGTCTTTATGAATAAGAAAGAAGCAGCAAAGGCAATTGGGCATATACCATCAGGTCTATTTATTGTCGCAACATCTGACGGGGGCAAGAGGGAAGGATATCTTGCAAGTTGGGTTCAGCAGGTGAGTTTTGATCCTCTACTTATATCTATTGCTATAAATAAGGATAGACCTGGATATGATGCCATTAAGGCCGGAAAAACATTTACAGTAAACGTAGTGGGTGAGCATGAGATGGGTTACTTAAAGTATTTTTGGAGTGGTTACGATCCAGCAGATTCTCCATTTGATAAAATAGAAAATAGTCTTACAGAGTCGGGTGGACTTGTGTTGAAAGACGCAAAGTCAGTTCTTGAGTGTCGACTTAAAGAGTCTATAGACCCAGGTGATCACGAAATTATTATTGCTGAAGTAACGGCGAGTTATGTTCTAAGTGAAGGTGCACCGATTAAAGTGCACACTAGAGCTACGGGATTAGATTATTAGAAGTCTTTGGGGAGATCTATTTCTTATTTAGATCTCTCCATGATTTTCCCTTTCTATTTTTTGAATTCTTTTGAAATTCATTTACTGCTTTTCTATGTTGTTTGTAAGTTTCAGAGAAGATGTGTGTTCCATCATTCTTACTAACAAAGTAGAGAAATTTATGGGTATCAGGATTTAGAACAGCTTTAATCGATTCTATTCCTGGGTTTGAAATAGGGCCAATTGGAAGAGCTGGAATCTTATAAGTATTATATGGAGTTTTTTCTAAGAGATGTCTCTTTCTTAGGTTTCCATTATAGTTTTCCCATATTCCATAAATTGTTGTTGGGTCAGACTGAAGTCTCATTTTCTTTCTTAATCTATTGTGGAAGACTCCTGCAATTTGAGGTCTTTCAAAGCTAGCGCCAGTTTCTTTTTCTACAACTGAAGCAAGGATAATAACAGAGTGTTTTGAAAGGTTAGTCTTAGAGAAGTCGATCTCAGAGGTTTTATCATTAAAAACATTTATCATTGTCTTAATAACAGTTTTTGCAGGAGTATTTTTTGCAAAGTGATAAGTTTCTGGATAGAGGTAACCTTCTAGTCTAGAAGCAGGAACTCCAAGCGAAGAGACAAAATCAGGATCTTTTGAAAGTTTAATAAACTCTTCTTTATTAGTTATCTTTTCAGACTCTAGAATATCTGCCACTTGATATAAGTTCTTTCCTTCTGGAATAGTTACTGAAACTGTTTGGCCTTTTCCAGTTGTTAGGATATCGATAACCTGAAGCATATTTGTACCAGGCTTAATACTATAGTTTCCGGCCTTAAAGCTACCCATTGTACCTTTAACTTTATTATAGCGATAAAATAGCTTTGAACTATTAATAAGCTCTTCAGTTGCTAGGTGATGATTGATTTTAGCAAAGCCTTCTCCTGGCTTAATTACAAAGACTTTTTCAGGTCCAGTATATTCCCAGATAGCGATAGAGTGATAAACTTTTAGACTTCCTGCTATAATTCCAAGCAGAGGTCCTAACAATAAGATAATAATGTGTTTTTTTGTCATAGTTGTCTCAGGATAATGGGCAATGTCGATCTCGACAAGTCTAAAGAAATTAATTCCTCATGAAGTCTTCTAAGATAATTGTCGCAGCAACTTCATCAATTCTTTTAGGGTCTACCTTAAAGTTAAATTGAGGGGAGTTCATCATTCTTTCTTCTGCTGCTGTAGAACTTAGTGTCTCGTCTTGTTCATAAATATCAATATTAGGAAATTGTGCCTTTAGTTTATCTTGAAATGCACGAACACGTTTAGTCATTTCCGACTCATTCCCATCTAGGTAATAGGGGATACCTAAGACAAGAATTTCAACAAAGTCTTCTTCCACTATAAAGGTGAGTTCTTTAATTAGTTGCTCGTCACTTTGATAAATAACTTTTCCTCTGGCCTGAGGGAAGGGCTCTCTTCCTGGACAATAGCATGCTAGTCCTGTGACTTTCGTACCATAGTCAATAGAAAGGATGTTCAAGCCTTTGAATTTGTTAAAGTTTTTGTAGTTTTCGAATTCGTTTTGCATAGATGAATATTTTTTAGCTAAAATTTTGCTCTGTGGCAAGTATAATCAACTTGACATATTTACGTTGCATCATTGATAATTGAGAAACAAAATCAGTTATAACTTCCCTCGAAATTAATACCTAACAAAGCCTCGGGGCGAGAGAACCACAAATTATAATCCAAAATTAAAAATTATCAGGAGATAGGATTAATGCACCTTAATGACCTAAGAGAAAAGGAAATTAAAGAACTCATTACGATGGGTGAAAAATTAAAAGTAGAAAATGCTTCGGGGATGAAAACTCACGAATTAATTTTTGCTCTTTTAAAAACATCCGCAAAGAACAAAGAAGATATCTTTGGTTCTGGTGTTCTTGAAATCCTTCCAGATGGTTTTGGTTTCTTAAGATCTCCTGGATATAACTACCTACCAGGTGCCGATGATATTTATGTATCTCCAAGTCAGATTAGAAGATTTGGTTTAAGAAAAGGTGACTCTGTTGAAGGTCAAATTAGACCACCAAAAGATAACGAGAGATACTTTGCTCTACTAAAGGTTCAGACTATTAATGGTCAAACTCCTGAAGGGCACAAGAAGACAGTACTTTTTGATAACCTAACTCCTCTTTACCCAGAAAAACAAATCAACCTAGAATCAAAGCCAACTAATTATTCGACAAGAATGATTAACTTATTTGTTCCTCAAGGTTTTGGTCAAAGATGTTTAATTGTGGCGCCACCTAAGGCCGGTAAGACAATGCTTCTTCAAGAAGTTGCAAACTCAATTACAGATAATCATCCAGATGCAAAATTAATTGTTCTTCTTATTGATGAAAGACCAGAAGAAGTAACAGATATGAAGAGAAATGTTCAAGCTGAGGTTGTTTCAAGTACATTTGATGAGCCAGCAAACCGTCACGTTCAAGTAGCAGAGATGGTTCTTGAAAAAGCTAAGAGATTAACTGAAGCAGGTAAGGATGTTGTTATTCTTCTTGATTCAATTACTCGTCTTGCTCGTGCATATAACACAGTAGTTCCTCCATCTGGTAAAATTCTATCTGGTGGTGTTGATTCAAACGCACTACACAGACCAAAGAGATTCTTTGGAGCAGCTAGAAATATTGAAAATGGTGGATCTTTAACAATTATTGCTACAGCTCTAGTTGATACAGGTTCAAGAATGGATGAGGTTATCTTTGAGGAATTCAAAGGTACAGGTAACTCTGAAATTCAACTTGATAGAAAACTTCTAGAGAAGAGAATTTTCCCAGCTCTAGATATTAATAAGTCATCAACACGTAAGGAAGACCTTCTTATGGATCCACTAGATCTACAAAGAACTTATGTTCTAAGAAAAGTTCTTCACCCAATGTCTACGATTGATGCAATGGAGTTTATGCTTCAGAGAGTGACTAAGACTAAGACAAATGCTGAGTTCTTAGAATCTATGAACTCATAAAGAAAAAGATTTTATAAAGTACGCGCCCTTCCATTGTGAAGGGCGTATTTATTTTTGGTTACAATTTTATAGGGAAGTAAGTATGTCGATGTTTGATAAGCTTGATGGAGTTATTGAAAGATTTGAATCTTTAACAGAAAAGTTAGCAGATCCAACGATCTATGACAGACAAGATGAGTTTAAAAAAATCTCGAGTGAGAGATCAAACCTTGAAGAAGTTGTAATCGCATACAAAGACTATAAGCAAATTAAAGCTGATATTGATGAAGCAAAAGAAATGCTTAAAAATGAGAAAGATGAGGATATGAAAGAGATGGCCAAAGAAGTCCTCTCTGAAAATGAGCCTCTAATTGCTCCTATGGAAGAAAAGCTTACAATTCTTCTTCTTCCAAAAGATCCTCTTGATGATAAGAACGTGATGATGGAGATTAGGGCCGGTGCCGGTGGTGACGAGGCCTCTATCTTTGTTGGTGATGTATATAGAATGTACTCCAACTATTTTAGAGACTTAGGTTTCAAATTGGAGCAAGTATCTGTATCTGAGGGTGATGAAGGGATTAAAGAGATAATCTTTTCAGTTTCTGGAGAGAAGGTTTATTCAAAATTAAAGTATGAATCTGGTGTTCATAGAGTTCAGCGTGTTCCTAAAACTGAATCTCAAGGTAGAGTTCACACTTCAACTATTACTGTTGCAGTGATGCCAGAGACAGATGACCTTGAATTTGAATTAGATTTAAATGATGTTCGTATTGATGTTTACCGCTCTGGTGGAGCTGGTGGTCAGTCGGTTAACACTACCGATTCTGCTGTTAGGGTAACTCACGTTCCGACTGGAACAGTAGTGGCGAACCAGGATCAGAAGTCACAGCTAAAAAATAAAGAGAAGGCTCTAAGAATTCTTAAAAATAGAATTTACGATAAAATGCTTCAAGAGAAAAATGCTGTTGAAGCAGCGGAAAGAAAAGGACTTGTTGGTACAGGTGATAGATCTGAGAGAATTAGAACATACAACTTCCCTCAAGGACGATTAACTGATCATAGAATTGGATTAACTCTTTACTCTCTTGATAAAATTATTGAGGGTGATATGGCGCCTGTGACTGATGCATTGATTGCTCACAATCAAGCAGAGCTACTTAAGGGACAAGAAGAGTAATGACTCCAATAAATCTTGGAACATACTTAGAGAAATTTTTCTCTGAAAAAAAGCTCAGACTATCTGAGCTTTATCCAGGGTTATCAATTAATAGATTGAGAGACGAGTTAGAGCAGTATGCAAGACAAAAGAAAATCAATGTCGATGATTTATTTTCCTCTCGCTATATTCCAAGTAATACTAATCCAATAACAAACTTTTTTGATAGTCTAATTAAGGGATATCCTCTTGAATATATAAGAGGGCGTGCTCATTTTTATAAGTCAGAGTTTGATGTATCGGAGATAGTTTTAATTCCTAGAAGTGAAACTGAAATCTTAGTCGAAACAGCTTCTTCTTTTCTAAGAGATTGGATGAAGATGTCAGATGAGAGATTGAGAGTATTAGATATTGGTACTGGAAGTGGTGCCATTATTATATCTCTGATGCAAGAGATGCACAGACCTATTGAAGCATTTGCAACTGATATTTCAAAAGATGCTCTAGAAGTAGCAAGGCGAAATTATTTCAATCTTAGATTTACAATACCTAGAGAATCTTCTCTTAGGTTAATTCATACAGATAGAATGAGTGAGTTATTGGATGAGAAATTTCACCTTATCGTCAGTAATCCTCCATATATAAAGAAACGAGAAGACCGTGATTTTGTACATCACCAGGTCGATACCTATGAGCCACATATTGCCCTTTATCTAGATGATGACAAATATGACGAATGGTTTAGAATACTCTTTAAACAAGTGTTAGGTTCTCTCTATGAAGAGGGGATTTTTATAATGGAAGGTCATGAGGACCACCTAGAAGATTTAGCAAGCGTATGTAGTATGGTTGGATTTTCTTCTGTTCAATTACTTAAAGACTATACAAATAGACACCGCTTTATCTTTGCAAAAAAATAGGAAAGTATTATGGATAAAATAATTGTAGATGGACCATGTAAGTTAGAGGGAAGTGTAAAAATTTCTAAAGCAAAGAATGCTTATCTTCCAATTTTATCAGGGGTTCTATTAAGTGATAAGAAAATTACATTAAATGAAATTCCAAATCTAAGAGATATAAATACTATGCTAACTCTTCTAGGTAACCTAGGTGTTGGGATAGAGAGAGATGGTAATACTGTTGTATTAGACCCATCTACCTTAAACTCTCATGAAGCTACATACGATCTTGTTAAAACGATGAGAGCGTCTATCTTTACTCTTGGACCAATACTAACAAGATTACATAAGGCTAAAGTTTCTCTTCCTGGTGGATGTGCCATTGGAACAAGACCGATTGACTTACATCTTTCAAACTTAGAGAAAATGGGAGCTAAAATCACTTTAGAAGGTGGTTATGTATATGCAGAAACTGATGGCCCTCTAAAAGGAGCTCATCTTGTTCTTGCATTTCCTTCTGTTGGTGCCACTGAGAATTTAATGATGGCGGCCGTTTTTGCTGAAGGAAAAACTGTTATTGAAAATGCTGCTCTTGAGCCAGAGATTGATGATCTTGCAAACTTTCTAAATGCAATGGGTGCAAAAGTATCAGGAATTGGAACTAAGAAAATTGAGATTGACGGTGTTAAGGAGCTTAATGAAGTCAATTACACTGCAATTGGAGATAGAATTGAAGCTGCTACATATATAATGGCAGCACTTGCTACGAACTCAAAAGTTAAGGTTGAAGATTTTGATCCTGAGCACTTAGACTTTGTTATTGATGAATTAAAAAGAATGGGAGCTCAATTTAATATTGGAAAAGACTTTGTAGAAGTTCTTCCAAGTGAGCTGTCATCTTGTAAGATAGATACAGCACCATTTCCTGGTTTTCCTACTGATGTTCAAGCTCAAATGATGGCGCTTGTTACTCAGGTTAAAGGGAGCTCTATCATTACTGAGCATATTTTTGAAAATAGATTTATGCACGTTCCGGAACTAAATAGACTGGGAGCAAATATTGAGCTTAAAGGAAATACTGCCTTTGTTGCTGGAGAGTCCAAGCTAATAGGTGCTCCTGTTATGTGTACAGACTTAAGAGCATCTGCCGCACTTATTATTGCTGCACTTGCCTCTGAAGGGAAGACTGAGATCTCTAGAGTTTATCACCTTGATAGAGGGTATGATAATCTTGCAAATAAATTAACTCAAATTGGAGCTAATATCTCAAGAGTCGCGGAGTAGTTATGAGTGACTGTATCTTTTGTAAAATTATTAATAATGAGATCCCGTCGACAAAGATCTATGAGGATGAATTTGTTATAGGGTTTAAAGATTTAAACCCTCTTGCAAAAGAGCACTACCTTTTTATTCACAGAGAGCATTCAAAAAATATCAATGAAATTTCTGACTCTGACCCGGCTCAATTGAGCGATGTATTTAAGGCCATCTCAACTTTCACTAAAGACTCTGGACTAGCTGAAACTGGTTTCAGAGTTGTTACAAATCAAGGCGCTAATGGCGGTCAGACTGTATTTCATACACACTTTCACGTACTGGGTGGAGAAGTATTAGGCGGGTTTGGTTCATAATTGAATTAGTTCTCTCTCTTTAGTCTTTAGCTAAGGCCATAGAAAATAATTTCCCTCATATTGCTCCTAACTAAGGAGCGAAGATGATTAAATACTTATTGCCATTATTAATTTTAAGTACTCTTATATCTTGTAATAGAAAGAGTGAATTCAAGTCAGTAGAGCTAGGTGACTTTGAAGATATTTCGAACGCTTTATCCTCCACGAAAAGTGAGCCGAAAGAGTCTAAAGCTAGCTTTCCTCTTCTTCAAATTCATCCAAAAAGTAGTACACTTAAGATACTAAATTCTAATGATGAACTAGTTAGTGAACTTGCTATTAAAGTTACTCCAAGTTCTTTTGTTCGAAAGAAACTACTTAGCTTAATTAAAGATAGGTATAGCGAGAGAGTTACTCTTGATGACTTATTTAAAGTTTCTTTCAGTTTATCTTCATCTGAATCTTTTAAAATTTTAAATAAGTATAAATTCTCAGATCTAAATAACTTAAGAGGAGTCATCAGCTCTACATCTTATATTAAATATGAAAATTCAGGTTTATTAACATATCTCAACTATAGGTCAGGAATAGAAAACAATAATGAATTCTTCTCTGATTTTGAACTTGAAAATAGCGATGATCAAACTGAAGGGTTTGAATATGGAGCAAAGCCAAATGAGGCATATGAATTTAAATTACCTCCTCTTGTATTAAAGGATCTATTTAAGAATATTACTAAAAATAATGAAATTGTTTATAGCTTAGAGGAGTTTTCTCTAGAAAATACTAGTGTTACAAATTGGAAGACTGAGATCCTAGAGAAAGGGAGTGTCTTAATTATTTCAGAAGAAGACTCTCAGAAGTCTCTGTTTATCGCTAATAATACTAGTGTCGAAGATACTTTAAAGAAGAATAATATTGCCCTAAGCTCTATCTCTTCTCATAAGAAGATTAACTTTATAAAGTTTAATGAAAAAATTGCTCGTGGAGAAGTCATTGCTCTAGTTAATGATCAAAGTGAATTTGATTTGAGTGAAAAAGTTTTTTCTGAATATCAGAATGTGAAGGAGATCAGATTCACTAAAATTAAAAATAAAAATGCACATCTATATATACAGCTAAAAGGAATTAATCATAAGCTTATTCATTGGTATAAACCAGAAAGACTTTTGTCTCTTACAAATGGAAGTGGGTTTCATCATAGAAGTTGTAATGTTAGTAGAAGAAAGGTTGAAAAGTCTGCAATAACATTAGTTCCTAAAAAGGAGAAGTTGTCATTTTCAATAAATTATAATGGAATAAATAGAAGTATTGATTCATTAATCAAGTCTGGTGACATTAAAGTCGAGCTGAATGAAAACTCTCTTCATTTCATTCTTTTAGATCTACCTGGGATGAGTGATAGGACCGAAGTACTTTTTCAAATAAATTCAACTCTAGCTTTAACTAATATTGCTCAAGATAAAGGGCAATGTGTTCTAAAATACTCATCTAGAACTTATGACGTTGAAGGTGCTTATGAGACGGTGATTAGAGAAGAGGTATTTGAATCTTTTAAGCCCTCAAGTCGAAAACAGATGGTTGGGATTGAAAAGAGTATGAATATTATAACTGTACTCTAGATTAAAAGGCCCTATAGAAAGGGCCTTTATTCTTATTTTATATTTTCTGAAAGTCCTGTAAATAGAGCGCCTAGAATTGCTTTTTGCATTCTACTTAGCTCATATACTTCTGCCATTATTACAACAGGGCTCTTTTTGATTGTTGCTGTGATCACTACTTGTCCTTTCTCTTCAGAGTATTCAGCAATATCAAATGTATTGTTGAACTCTTTTTCGTAATTAGACATAATTTTAGCTTCTAGCTCCCCACCTTCTGTAGGGTTTGGAAGTCTCTCACCTTCAACTTTTACTTGGATGAGTTTATTCTTTTCATTATCTTTCTTTGCTATCTGAATATCATTGAAAATTATTCTGACAGACTTCGCACCAAGGTTAGACTTTAGGATGAACCAAAGTTCTTCAAAGAATGTTGTTCTATCATTTGGCCATAGACCATTTAAATGAGTGATAACTTTAAATAGCTCCTCTAAAAGAGTTACATTATTTTGAAGAAGCCAATTGTTGTGGACTCTTGAAAAAATACTTTGTGTTTCTTCTAGAGACAGTGACTGAAATGAGTCAAAGTCAGAGTTGATTTCTTTCAAAGATCTAATTGGAAAATATTTACTGTCTTCTAGGAGAGCAGATTTAAGGTCTTCATTTTCAAGTTGATCTTCATCGTAAAAGAGCGCCTGTAGATTAGTATTTTTTAATTCACTTAAGTCTAAAACCTTTCCATTATCATCTTCTCCATCATTAAATGATCTTAACAAAAATTGGTTTTCTGACTTAATTAAACCTAGATTAAATTCCATACGTTCTTCCTATCGATGACTTTATTAAAGTTGAGCAAAATTCTATCCTATAGTGTTGAAATTGTGAATGATTGATTGAATATTTGATGCCTAGGGGATGAAATTGCACGGGGCGTTGCTTATCTTTAGCTATGTTAGAATATATTGATATGAAGTTTATACTACTTTCACTTTTATTCTTAATTTCCTTAAATACCTATTCTCAGGACGAAAGGAACTTTCGCGACTTGTTTAAGGCCGAATTAGATAAAGAGGTAAGGGAAGACTCTACAGAAGACTCAAAATACGTAGTTAATACGCCTCTTTATAAAATAGATCTTGATGGTGACTATCGTAAAGAGTCAATATTTTATGAGTTTAAAGATGGGATGTCGTGGATCCATTTCTTAAATTACGATGAAAGTAGGCTTAAATCCTTTAAGTTGGATGTTAATGGTTTTGGAGCAAAGGTATACAAAGTTAGGGTTCGAAATCTATCCAAGGACGTTTTAGGTCTTGTTTTCTTTTTCTATGAGGGGCTGACTAAGTATACTGAAATGAATTCAACAGTAAGGCTTTATTTTGTGACCATCGACAGTAAAAACCTTTCAAATATATACATGGAAAAAGGGCCTATTTTTTGGGAGGAGAAGAGAACTCACCAGGGGCACTACTTTCAAAGGCCGAATAAATTAAGCTTTGTAGATTTTAATAAGAATGGGACTAAGGAAATTTTAATCAAACAAGGCAATACAGCTAGTGTATTTATGTATCTTAAGAAAGGTAAGTGGTTGAAATTCTGAATATTTTCTTCATTTTTCTTCCTTAAGAAAATACAGACATTTCCGATAAGTTTAATAGTTTATTATTCTTTAGAAATGGAACTTTCATGGTCATTAAAAAAATACTCCTTTTTTCTTTATTTTTGATTTTAGCTTCTTGCGCTTCTCCTTCAAAAAATAATAGAGGAGTCGCCTCTTTAGATGAAGCAAAACCGTCGGAGAAGGGAAGCTGTGGCCAAATCATGAGCGGCTTCATAAAGGGAAGAAAAATAGTTAATAAAAATGGGCTAGGGGATCTATTCCCAGGTGAAAGTAAGTATAGTCCTGCTGAGTTATCGCAAGTTCAAAAAGTAAGCGATAAAATTGGCGATGAACTCATTAGTAAGATCCCTAATAATAGAATTGAGCGTGACTTTCAAACCTTTGCTTATTCAAAACTTATTCAAGATAACCTTAAAGAGATTGACCCTGTTGAGTACAACACATGGTTTAGACTTAATGTAGATTCTGTTGTCGCTAAGTTTGATGAAGACAAAAATATTAGTGATACATTTGATGAAACTTTAGATGCATTTAAAGAGTGGAGAGCTGGCAATGGTTTTTCATTCAAGAATATGTTGAAGCTAAAGAATGGAACAAATGAGAGTAAGCAAGTCTTAAAGAATTTAGAAGAATCAGCAATGGCAGATTACAATGCAATCATAGGAGCTAAAATTAATAGCTATGATACCTATCAAGACTTCTTAGATGATAGTGTTGCTGCAATATCTAATTTTAATCTTTTTGAAGAAAACTTCCAAGGTCCAGGTTATTTACGTTGGTTATCTGAGAATCACTTTCTATCAGAAGATGTTTTCTTAAAATTAAAAAATGGTGCTGATGATGATCAGACTCTTGGAGACTTATTATCAAATAACTATCTTGAGTACATACCATTCTCAAAGAAACCAGAAATGCCTAAAAAGTCTATTAAAGAGAAAATAAGAGACTATGCAATTGATATGTTCACTAAAAAGAAGAAAGACATTGATGAATGTGGTGGTGATCCTGATTGTGCTCTTAAAGAAACAAAATCAATATTTCAAAGGATGCTTGGCGCTGACGACCTGAAAAAGAACTTTAGCTGCCTAAGACAATTCCCTCAGGCCAGAAATGCTATGTATGCAGACTTTGTTGTTACATGGTCTATGCTTGGGTATCTCTATAAGAATAATGAAGAAAACTTTGAGAGATTTCCTTGGGAAGTAGTTACTAGTGGTCTAATTTTTACTCCTATTATGTCAGAAGTTAATTGTCAGGCCTCTTTTCAAACTAGAAATGCATTTGGCGGACTTGTTAATATTGCAAAACAACCTTCTAAAACAAGAGCTTTTCTAAAGAATTGGAGAAGAGTTACTGGAGTAAGTATTGCTTCGGGAGTAGGGCTAGTAGGATTAGGTCTTGGATTTAATCAACTCTATGCTGCTCTTGGACACCCTGTTGAAAACTCAGAGTCTCTTCAAGAACAGATGAGAATGTTACCATTTATGTTTATGTGGTCGGGAGTTCTTGGTGGACTAAAAAATATAGCTGTACTTAATCCACTTAAGCATAAAGTCATACCTAAGCTTGCAGCGATGATTCAATCTAAGACTGGTATTGCTTCAGGATCTGCGATTTCATTAACTGCGATGAATGTCGCTCTAGTAAGTGCAAATGAGTACTATAGTAGTGTTAGTTTTAATGAAATATGGAGATATTATATTATCCCTAAATACTTAGAAATGATTGGCTATGATTCTCCTGGAGATCAGGATCTTAAAGGTGATACTAGAGTTGAGGCCTTCGATGCCAATACTGATATTTTTATTACTGAATATGAAGAAGGTGTAAAGACATCGGTTAAGGTTGAGAAGTCTTACGATGATGAAGGTAAAGAGTATATCAAAGTAGAAGATATAAATATTGAAATTCCAGATTACTTTTTAGAAGAGTCTGTAAGTGAAGTACCTAAGGCCGAATAAGTTAAGAGGCCTTAGGAAAGTTCATATCGTCATCGTCATTATTATCTCTTTTAGAGTCTAGATCAACAATGTTTGAAGGTATCTCTTCATCAAGATCTTTAACACCTTTCATTAAGCCTAACCAAACAGCAAGAGGTAGTAAGCAAACCATTAGGATCACAATGTACTTATTAGTTGTTGATCTACTATCTTCAAGCGTTTCTAGGTTTGTCTCTTTTACGGTATTCTTTTTAATTGGTGCTACTTTCTTTGTTTTTCCATCCTGTGAGAAATCGAAGGGAACTGCTTCTGAAGGTGGGACATCTTCATATTGATCAATAGATATTCCTGTGACGGGCTCAACTGCTGGTCCCCTGGCAAAAGTCATCGTACTGCTAACAAAAGTTAGCAAAAGGAATAAAATTAGTTGTTTGTTGATTTGTATCATATATAACCACTTGAAAGTATGTTATGCCTATCTAATAAAAGCCTAAATATTTTTCATGAATATTTAGCGAGGCTCTACTATATGATACATGGCAATGTGATCTAGTTTTAGTGAGAAAATTTCACCCTTGGAGACCTATGAATACAGTGATTGAGCACGCGAAGCTAAGTGATACTAATGAGTTACTATCACTCTATTTATCTGTATATGGTGAAGACTATCCTCTAGATATTGGAACAAAACGCTCCGTTATGGAGGAAGCGCTCTCAAATCCTGACAAAAACTATTGGTATGTGATGAGATGCGATGAGACTGGGCAAATTGTTGTTTCAGGAATCATTCAAATTGAAGAAGAAAATAAGATTGGGAAATTGTCAGGTGTTGCTGTTCATGAAAACTTTAGAAAGCACGGACTTGCTACAGGATTTATAGGTTATGTTGTAAATGAAGTACTTAGAGAAAAGAAGTTAGTAAATTCAATATATGCAACTGCTAGAACAATATCTCACTCTTCGCAAACAATGTTAATGAAGAACGGTTTTCTCCCATTAGGCTTCTTCCCAAACTGTAGAAGAATAAAAACTTACGAGACCTTAGCACTCTTAGCAATATTTTCAGATGGTGTACTAGAAAAGAGAAAGAGGCCTACCGTTGTTCCAGAGTCTGTGGAGCCATTTTATTCTCTTGTTGAAAAACAAGTCACAGGCAGTGATATTGTTTTTGAGAAAGCAACTTGTCCCATAAAAAAAGATCACAAGTTTCATGACTTAACTTCTAAAGAGGGAGAGTTTGAATTTATTTTTGCTAAAAACTTTGTTGAAAAAAGGTTTAATGAAACTTTTGAAAAAGATAAAGAGTCTGTCTTTTATCCCTTTCATAGGCCAAACCTATTAATTTCAAATATGGAAGAGGGGATTGAGATCTTTGCAGCTTTTAGTAAGAAGGATCATTACTGCGTGATAATTACAGCGAATAAAAGCATTATGACTTTAGGTGATAAGATTAATAAAATGCTTTTTGCTATGAAAGAAGTAGGAATCTACTATGTTGAAACTATGGTTCGCTCTGATCGAAGTGATCCATTGTTCTTTTTAACAGAGAATAACTTTCTCCCTTCTGCTGTCTACCCAGCGATGAGAGTCGAAGAGGGAGTTGCTCAGGACTACATCCTACTGGCAAGAACGATGGTGCCTCTAGACTTTAGTGAACTATCTATCCACAAATCATTTAAACCATACTTAGATCAATACGCTAAACAATGGATTGATATGCATCTTAATATTTTAAGGATTGAATAATGACTGATATAAAAGTTCCAAACGAAGAAATGTTAAAGTCTGTAGGGGAGCTCTGTTTGAGCGAAGTCCCATATAAAGACTTTTATGAATCTGATCAATTGTTTATTGAAGCAATGAAAGAGAATATTGCTTGGCACTATAGCAGAAATAGTTTTTATAAAAAGCTAATTGATACTGAACAATTAGATGTGGAAAAGCTAAAGGACATTAAAGATCTAGAAAAGATTCCTTACGTTATAGCAAACTTCTTTAAATATCATGAAACAAAGTCTGTGTCTGAAGAAGAGGTATATCTTCATTTAACATCTTCCGGTACTACGGGACAAAAATCTCAAATATTCTTTGATGAATGGACTATTCAGTCTGCTCAAAAAATGGTGGATAGTATTTTCAAGTCGTACCATTGGGACTCTTCAGAGAAAACAAACTATCTTCTATTTACATATGAACCTGAAGAAGGAAGTAAACTTGGAACTGCTTATACTGATAACTTTCTTTGTAAGTATGCACCGATAAGTAAAGTAAAGTATGGACTTAGATACTTAGGAAAAGAAGAGGGGCATAAGTTTGATGTCTTTGGATGTATTGAGACTCTAAAAAAATATGAAGGAGAGGGGCTTCCTGTTCGAGTTTTTGGATTTCCAGCCTTCTTTTACTTCACTTTAACAAAAATGAAAGAGTTAGGACTTGCTCCTCTTAAATTGAATAAAGACTCTCTTGTCTTCTTAGGAGGAGGCTGGAAAGGAAATCAAGATAAAGCAATTTCTAAGAAAGATTTCTACGCCCTTTGCGAAGAGATGCTTGGGATTCCAAATGATCGTTTACGTGATGGTTTTGGCTCAGTTGAACATTGTATTCCGTACATAGAGTGCGAGGAACATAATTTTCATATTCCCATTTGGTCTCGAGTATTGATTAGAGATGTAGAAACTCTAGAGGTTTTACCGGATGGGGAGGCTGGCTATTTGAATTTAATTTCTCCGTATATTACATCTGTTCCCGCAAATAATATTTTAATGGGAGATCTAGCGATTAAAAGAAGTGATTGCAAGTGTAACCTCAATACTCCTTGGTTTGAAATATTAGGTCGGGCGGGTATTTCTAAGAATAAGAGCTGCGCTGTTGCCGCAAGTGAATTGTTGAGTAAGGTGTAGATGATGAAAGTATTTATAAATGGTCAATACTCAGAAAATGTAAATATAGAAAATCTCAAGAGTTCTGTTTACAAGGCCCTGGATGTAAGTCTTCCTATTTGTTCATTAATTAAAGTGATTGATAAGTTTTCTAGATCATTAGAGAGTTTAAATATTGATGATGATCTAAAAAAAGAAATATCAAACTTTTGTAGTAAGTCAGAGCTTGAGCATAAGCTCGTGTCTGAACTGGGCTCAGTGGAACCTTTTAATGTAGTTAAGAGAAGCTTTAAAGAAGATGAGATGGAGTCATACTATCCTCTTGGCACATTACTGCATATAACGTCTTCAAACTCTGAGGGGTTATCATTTTTGGCCCTTGTTGAGGGATTACTTTCATGCAATACCAATATTTTAAAGTTAAGTAGAAGAGATAGTGACCTTTGCTTTCAATTAGTTGAGCATCTCGTATCCTTTGACTCGAGTGGTTTATTAAAGAGTAAAATCATTATTCTACAAGGTCATGATATAGACCTTAGTGAGTTGATTGAACTAAGTGATGGTATTTCTTGTTGGGGAGGAGATAGTGCTCTCAATACAATTAAGGAGCTTGTCCCAAGCTCGAAGAGATTTATCACTTGGGGACATAAAATATCTTTTTCTTTAATTGATCTAAGTAAGGACTTGGAAAGAAAAGCTGAATTGTTGAAGAATGAAATAATAGATAATGATCAACAGGCCTGTTCAGCACCTCAGGTTTGTTATATTTTAGATGCTAAATTTAAAGATCTTAAAGAGTTTTCAAAATTATTAAATCAAAAATTCGAAGAAAGTAATAGTTTTGAAAACCTTCAGCTAGATATTCAGCAGAAGGCCGAACTAACAAATTATAATCAATTATTAAAGTTAGAATCTTTAATAGAGAATAAAGAAGTTATAGTTGGGAAAAACCATCAGTGGAGAATATATATTGAAGATGATTCAAGCTTTAAACCGTCTCCGTTAAATAGAACAATATGGATTAAGCCAATTCGTAGTGATGAAATATCCTCAACATTTAAGCAACACCGAGATTATTTGCAAACAGTAGGTGTTTCAATAGATCCTAGTCGAGTAGACGTTATTTCAAGTTTATTAAATTCTGGGGTTACAAGAGTAAGAGACCTTGGACGTATGCAGGAGTCATATTCTGGAGAGCCCCATGATGGTGAGTATGCCCTCAGAAGGTTTGTTAAGAAAGTTAGTGTCGATCTCGAATTTCTTAAAGATAACTTTAGACTGGATGAGAGAATTGAAAAAAAGCAAAATATAGATAAATCTCTCAAAGTAATGAGTAAAGAAGACTTTCAAAATTTAGATATTGATAAGTCTTTCAATCACTTATTCTTTAGAAGTGGAGGAAGTTCGGGGAAGCCTGCAATATCGCCTTTTTCATATAATTCATATCATGTTCAAATGTCTGCAGCTGCTGAAGGTCTTCTTGCTGCAGGGTTGAACCCTAAGACTGATCGCTGTGCAAATCTCTTCTTTGGAGGAGGTTTATATGGTGGATTTATTAGTTTCTTTACAATACTAGAAATAATGGAAGCTATTCAATTTCCTTTAGCAGCCTATGAAGACAAAGAGTTTGTAGCAAAAACAATTGTTGAGCATAAAGTTGATACTATTTTAGGTATGCCGTCTTATATTATGGATCTCTTTTCTGAACAAGCAAGTATATTAAAGAACTCTTCTGTTAAGAAAATCTTCTTTGGTGGAGAGCACTTCCCAAATGCACAAAGAGAAACTCTTAAGAATGAATTTAATATTGAAAGTATAATGTCTGCAAGTTATGGATCTGTTGATGCTGGACCTCTCGGATTTCAGTGTCCTCACTGTGTAGGGTCTGAGCATCATTTAAATGAAAGTATTCAACAATTAGAAATATTAGATTTAGAAAGAGACGAGGCTGTAACTGATGGTGAAGTTGGTCGTCTTGTTTTTACTTCTAAGGCCCGAGATACCATTTCAATTAACCGCTACGATCTTGGTGATTTAGGTCGTATAATCTCTGGCGATTGTGAGTGTGGAAGAAAGAACCTGAAGTTTGAGCTACTTGGTCGATATGGAGATATCTTTAGGGCCGGGGGAACTTTTTATAATTATACAAAGATTCAAAGAATACTTTCAGAGAACTTTTCATATGAAGATATTGTTCAAATTACAATTTCTAATACAGATGGAAAAGATCACATTGATATGCGTTTAAAGAATAAAGAAATAGATAATGATTATTTTATTTCCTTATATAAAGATCTACATGAAGGTTTAGTTCTTGAGAAAACGGTTACCTTTTCTTCAAGAAGTAGTGATAGTGATGAATTTGTTCACTCTAATAATAGTGGAAAAACATTAAGAGTTATTGATAAGAGGTCCATTTGAGTAATCGTTTAGAAGAGCATATTAATTTTGTTAGAGAGCATTCTGAATTTTATAGAAATCTATATTCTAATGTAGATAATGAATCATTCTCAATTACTGACTTTCCAATCCTTTCTCAGGATGAATATTGGGAGAGTAATAGATTGGATCATAATACTATTTTAACTTCTGACCAGAAAGACGGAGTTGTATTTAAGAGTGGAGGGACAACTGGAGCTCCAAAATCTAGTTTTTTCACTCAAGAAGAATGGGAAGTTTTTACAGATGATTTCTCTTTTGGAATGAGTCACTTAAATTTAAAAAAAGGGGATCGCTGCGCAAATCTTTTTTACTCGGGAGATTTATATGCATCATTTCTTTTTATAAATAAAAGTGTTGAGAAGCTAGATGAGAAAGTAGTTCAGTATCCAATTACTGGGCAAACTGGACTTGAAGAAAGTCATAAGATTATTAAAGACTTTAATATAAATGTTTTATTTGGTGTTCCTACTTCATTACTTAATTTATCTAATCAATTTAAAGAGTCCTACGATAAAATAGATCAAATCTATTATGGAGGGGAGCCACTTTTTGAAGATCAGCGAGCTATGCTCTCTAAGAAGTTTCCTAAAGCGCATATTTCATCTATTGGGTATGCTAGTGTTGACGGCGGACAATTAGGCTATGTTGATAGCAGCTGCTCCCTAGGTGAACATAGAGTTTTTGATAATACTTATATGGAAATTATTGACCCTGAAACTGATGAGGTTATCTCTGAGATAGGGAAGGCTGGAAAACTTGTTTTTACTAATCTTTCCAGACGTCTAATGCCTATTGTTCGTTATCCTGTTGGTGATATGGCAACTTGGACTGAACTAGGGAAGAAGTTCAATCTTCTAGGGCGCTCTGATGAAGGGGCAAGGATAGGGCCTGTTACTGTGACTAGAGAAGATGTGCTTTCTACTCTAAAGAGGATGGACAGTGATCTTGATGTTCAGAGTATTCAACTTGTAATTAGTAGAGAATCTGGCAAAGATTATTTGCATATATACTTAGGTGTAAAAGATAAAGATAATCTTAATATTGATGAAAGCATTAGTTTTTTTATAGATAGCTTTTACCTTGAGAGGCCAATGTATCTGAAAGAGAAGACTTCAGGGACTATTCTAGACTTGAGAACTTCAATAGTTTTAGTTGAAAATTTGGCCAAGAATCCACGTACAGGTAAATTAAAATTAGTCGTCGATGAAAGGTTTGCTTAATCTAAGTGAATATAATTAAACCGTGATATTATTAGATATCACGGGGTATAAATTGAAAGTTTTATTAGCGCAAAGTAATCAAAGAATTAAGGATCGTCTTAATCTATATTTAGATAATTTACCTACTGTTGTTGAGGTTTTCGAAGTCTCGTCATACTCTGAACTCCAACAGAAGCTGTCTGAAGACCCCTCTATAGACGTCACTATTGCTTGTCATTTAAGTTCTAAATTTGAAGGGATGAAGATCGCTAGTTTTCTTCTAAACGATCATAAAAGTGATCTCATTATAAATACGGTGGAGTCTTTAGAAGACGCACTCGAGTTTAAATCATTCACAAAGTTGGACTCTAGAGCGAATATTATTCCAAATGATATAAATTGTGAAAACTTCCAATACCTAGTTTTAGATATATTGAAAAAAAGAAGAAATATAGATTTCAAATATACTGAAGAGGTATATAGGAAGGTTCGATTATCATACTTTCTCAGATTTAATAAAGTTCTCTGTGATGTCTTTATCAAAATTAATGAAGATAAGTATATAAAGGTACTAAAGAAAGATGATTTCTATTCAAGAGATGATCTTCATAAGTATCGTGAGAAAAATATTAAGTTCTTATATATTCAGTCAGAAGATTATGATGAATTCGGCACTAGTTTGGCAGAGACTCCTTTTTTAATTGAAGATAAGAATTTAGATCCAGAGTATGTCGATGATGCCGTTATTAATACTCTAGATATTGTACATGAAATGGTTCTCGAGTCAGGTCTTACTGATGAAGTTATAAATCTCGTCGACTATACGGTTTATCAAATAGAGAGTAACTTAGAGAATGATCGTGTGCTAGATAGGTTGCTATCATTACTTAAAAATCGAAAAGACTACTTACTAGATCACAGCTATATGATTGCTTACTTTTCAAATGCTATATGCTCTTTTATGGAGTGGGACTCTGAAGAGATAAGAAAGAAGCTTAGTTATGCTTCTATCTTACAAGATGTTTGCTTGAGCGATGCTAAAATGGCCCTCACAATAAACTTACAAAAAGCTGAGATGGCCGACTATACTCGTGATCAGATAGAACACTATAAATCACATCCGCAACAAGTTGCTAATATAGTACGTGAAAATGATTCAATTCCAATAAATGTAGATGAGATACTGCTTTCGCACCATGAGAATCCTGAAGGAAATGGGTTTCCAAGAGCTTTAAGTCATCATAGAGTTACTCAGCTCTCTGCTCTTTTCATTGTTGCCCATTCTTTTGTTGATGAGCTTTACCGCGAAGAGTTTGATTTAACTCAGATTCCAAATATCTTAATTAGGATGGAAGATAGGTTTGCAAAAGGAAACTATAGAAAACCAATGGAAGGGCTATTGAACGTTTTTCAATCGTCTCTTGAGATACTCTAGTAGATTGAGAGATTCATCTCTTCGTCTACTC